>JAFLBT010000062.1 GCA_017302935.1 Flavobacteriales bacterium
GGTGAAGACAATTTCAAAAAAGTCCTTTGCTGGTATAGTAAATGTTAGTGAGCTTTCGATGAGCAGAAACCAACTGGTATCCATAGATGAGCTTATTTTGGGCTTCGACACAAACACATTGACCAGATTGGACCTATCTTACAATCGTATTCAAATGTTAACAACCAAATTTACTTCTTATTTTATAAACGTCAAGAATTTGAACCTCGGTTATAATAATATTTCTTTCATTGGCGATTTCTTGTTTGAGAATATGAAAAACTTGCAATATTTGATTCTTGGTGGAAATCATTTAAAAGATGCTTTAAATTATTTTAAACTCGCTGGTCTTATTAATCTTAATCTTCTTGATATAGGAAGCAATTCTTTAAAAGAGATAGAAACGAATGCTTTTCAAGATCTCATAAACTTAAACTATTTATCACTTCAAAAAAACGAGATAGAAAGTTTGAATAATTTCAATAATGGTAAGACCAATTAATTCGTCTTTTATGAATTTTTGATGATGAATTTCCCAAAAGTCGATAGAGTATAAATGATGGAAAGAATTACTTTCCAATTCCATTTTTCTAAATGCTACATAATAGTGTAAGCCATTTTTGGTGGTAAAAGTAAAAAGAGGGTCATCGCCCTCTTTTAGTATGTAGGAGTACATTGAGTTTCTTATTTTTTGGCGTTTATAATTTTGGCAATAACCACTTCACGGTGTTCTTTTTTCAAAGAAACCATTTTTTGCAAAGTAGCTACTGTTTTGCTGTTTGGCTTTAATGTGACAACTTGTTTCATAATGATACAAAGGTATTTATTTTTTTTATATGTGCAAAAATTATTCCAAAGGGTTTGTAGTTAATATGTTGAGCCTGTTTTTAATCGCTTGTTTATTTTGATGGTGATGGTTGTTATGGGTTTTGAGTTGTGATAGGAAGTTTAGGAATTTTTGGATTGAAAAATAATTGTTTATAAAAAATGTACCAACAAAAAAGTTAGTGCACTTTAATTTTATTCTAAATATTTTTTTTAGAAACCATTTATTGTAAAGTAGTTATAGTTTTACTGTATGGGTTTAAGGTTATGACTTGTAAAATAATTATACAGATTTTTAATGAAATTACTTGTTAAAAAATATGAATTTTCTATTTCTATTTCTAATAATTTTGTGCTTTAAAATTATTCTTATTATGGGTAATTTATCATAACTTAGCATATTAAAAGTAATAAAATCAAAAAGATGATAACTAAGATTTCTTTTGAGGGCTATAAAGGTTTTAAAAATAAGAATGAATTAGAATTAAAACCGATAACAATTTTAATTGGTAAAAATAGTTCTGGAAAAAGTGCTATAGCCAAGCTTCCAGTTTTTCTTTCAGAATCAATATCTACAAACCAAACTAATCCAATTTTAAATTCTTTGAAAGGTATTGAATTAGGAGCAGAATTTAGAGACTTATTGTATAATAGAGATATTCAAGGAGATTTAAAATTTGAGATTTTTAATGATAAAAATGAAATTATAAAGGTTCAAATTAATAATGATATTTTAAAAAATTCACCAATAGTATCAAAATGGCAATATGTTAAAAATGAGAATATTGAGAAGATAGTAAGTACTGAAGATATACAGAATAGTAATGTGGAATTTGAAGGGATAATTCCAAGTGAACTTAAAGATGAATTTTTAGAAAAATTTAATTTTGAAACTAATTACTTAGGTCCATTCAGATTAAATCCTCCAAGGGTTTTTAATTTAGATGGAACTAAAGATTACAAACGAATAGGCAGTAAAGGAGAGAATGCATATCAAATTTTAGCTAATAGTTTTAATAATAATGATAGTTTGATTAATGATGTTGGAAATTGGTATAACGATAATTTTGATGGATGGAGATTGATTGTAAGGAAGATTGATCCATATTTTGAAATAAGGATTACTAGAGAAGGGAATGATAACGAGGGCGAAATAAATATAGTTGATGTTGGTCAGGGAATGAGCCAAGCTTTACCAATTATTGTAAAAGCAAATATGAAAACTTCTTCATCACTTGTGATAATTGAACAGCCTGAATTGCATCTACATCCTGCTGCTCATGGAAATTTAGCTGAATTAATTGTTAAGTCAACTAAAGAAACAGATAATAGATATTTGATAGAAACACATTCTGAAAATTTTATTTTAAGAATTCGAAGGTTAATTGCTGAAGAAAAATTTGATCCTAATGATATTGCTTTGTATTCAGTTGAATATGATAATAATAATAAATTTAGTTTTATTAAAAAAATTAATATCCTTTCCGATGGAGAAGTTGATTATTGGCCAAAGGATATATTTAGGGAAAGTTTTGAAGAAGTAAAAGCATTGAGGAATGCTCAATCTAGAGTAAAATGATTGTCGAGTTAGATTTGAGTTTATTCAATAATGATTTAAATTTTCAAAAGTTAAATCATCTATTTGTTTTTTTTGAAACAGGTAAACACATTATATATTCTAATGATGATATTTCTCAAACACAATGGATTTTATCAAATAATCACTATCAATCCTTTTGTGAAATGGTTTATAAGGATAGTGTTTATATGAATAAAAAAGATGTTCAATTGAAAATAGAGCATGAAAATGATATAAGTTCTAAAATATATTCATTGGAAGATGCTTATATATATATACAAAATAATTTAATTATTTTTGTTGAAAATGCGACAAGTGACAGACTTTTTTTAAATTCAATATTTAAAAATTTCATGCCAGAATGTGAAAAAATTAATTTTGCTTTTAGAAATAGATGGATAGAATTGAATGGACCTGGAGGAAAAAATGAAATTAAGAAAGCAATAAACAATGAATTAAGAAAATTTAGAACTGAGAAATCTTGTAATGATATATATTTAAGAGCTATAGTTATAATTGATAGTGATAAAAAATTTCCTGATGATGATATTGGTAATTCTCAAATAGAAATAGAGGCTTATTGTTTAGAAAAAAAAATTAGTTGCCATATTTTAAATAAAAGAGAGATAGAAAATTATATTCCCGTAGAAGCATTTCAAGAATTGTCAAATCATAAAATTGTTGAAGAATACAAAAAGTTAACAAATGATCAAAGTTCTTTTTACGATTTAGAAAAGGGTTTTAAGAATAAAAATTTAAATGCCCATGATGAGCAGATACAAGTTTTGTTTAAAAACATTGGGACAAAAGAAGAAGGGATTTTGAGAAGAGGTTTTGAGAGTATTGGTGATTTTAATCCAAAACAACAGTTACCACTTTTATTTAATCACAAAAATACAAACAGAGAAACATTGACCAATAAATGTGGTAATAATGAGTTATTAGATATTATTGCAATGATTAACAAATTACTATAAGATATGAGTTTGAAAAATAAAATTTATGTAAAACCAGAAAAAAGTAGATTAATTAATTTACTTGACGATATTAAATCTGGAAGAATTAGGATACCTGTTTTTCAACGTGATTATGTTTGGAAAAAAACTCAACGTCTTGAATTATTTGATAGTCTTAACAACGGATTTCCTATTGGAAGTCTTCTTTTTTGGAAACCACAAGAGTTAGTTTTTAATTTTAATAATAAAATAGGACCTTTTTTTATTGAATATAATAGTACAAACTATTCTTATGTTTTAGATGGATTTCAAAGGGTATCCACACTTCTTGGTGCTTTAATTAATCCATTTACGTATGAGAATGGTGTAGATAAGAATATTGTTAGTGATTATATTATTTATTATGATTTAAAAGATGAGGAGTTTGTTCAACTTAGAGGAAAAGAAGAAATTTACCAGATTCCCATTTATAAGTTGATTGATACATTTGAGTTTTTAAGTTTTTCTGAAAAAATAAGAGAAATAATTTCTGATATTGAAGAAAGTTCACTTTATATTAATCGTGCCAAAAGACTTGCTAATCAATTATTGGATTATGAAATTCCTTTTGTTGAAATAATTGGTGGTGAAATTGAGGATGCGGTGGAAATTTTTCATAGAGTAAATTCAAAAGGGAGTGATATTTCTCCTATATGGATGCTTAATGCATTGACATATGTTGAGGATGAATTTAGGTTTCATAACGAAATTACAGAATTAAAAGATAGGTTGGAAAAATATAATTTTCATGAATTACCATCTGATATAATTTTACATTGTATTGAAACTAGTACTGGTAGAATTTATTTTGACGTTAAACTTAAAAGCCTTGCTAAGGATAAAAAATTCCCTCAATTAGTGAAGGAAACTTTTCAGAATATTGAAAAGGCAGTTGAGTTTTTATATAAAAATACTTTCGTATTTGATAGTAAAATTTTGCCCTATAATTTGCAATTAATTTTTATTACTGAATTTTTTAGACTTAATAAAAATCCAAGCCAATCTCAATTACGTGAATTAGAAAATTGGTTTTGGACTACCTCTTATGCAAATTATTTTTCGATTTATTCTTTAAGTAAGCAAAGAAAAGCCTTTCAGCATTTTCAAGAATTTTCAATAGGAAAATTAAATAAATCAGTATATAATGATGATGTTAATCAGAAATTTAAAACTTTGAATTTTCCTGATAAAATAAATTATGGTAGTGTTAGGTCAAAATGTTTAAGCCTTTTTTTAGTCAGAAATTACTTTTTGAATGAAAATGTTAATTATTCAGAAATTAATATTGAGTTTAAGTATTTAATTAATAAAGGGAAAAAGGCAGAAATGGCTATTCCTATTGATAAGAATAATTTTAATTTCAATTTAAGTAAAAGAAATGATTTATCTTTTCTTCTTGAAGATAATTTTTTATTGGATATAAACCATGACGCATATTTTATAGATAATAAAATGATAGAACTATATAAAAGTAATAGAATAGATGAATTAATAGAATATAGAAAAAATGTTATAATTAAATCTGAATATTATTTCGTTGAAAAATTAGGATTAGAATATTTTGATTCTGAGTATTTATGGTTTGATTTTTTAGAATTTGAAAATGAAGGTAAATTTGGTTATGATTTTGAAGTAGATATACCATTAAATTCTATCAAAAAAAACACCAAGAATTTAGTTTGGGATTATAAAAATAAAATTGTGAGGTATTCTGAGGATGATAAATTATTTGACCTTTTTAATATTAATGAGCTAATAGATTTTCTAAATGAAAAGGCAATTCAAGATGTTCATGGTGAAATGCCATTACATATAATTAAAGCAAATGAAAATGGGTTTGATTATGAAAATATGATAATTGATTTTCTTAGAGATAATTATAATGAAGAAATTCATAAAATAAATTGGAAAATATAATATTAAAAACGCCAACTTTTCAGTCGGCGTTTTTTTATTCATTTTATTCTTCCAAAAGCACCTCCAAAATACTAATCGCCGCCTCACTAATTTTCGTCCCGGGACCAAAAACGGCAACCGCTCCGGTATCAAACAAAAATTGGTAGTCTTGTGCGGGAATTCGCGACCGTATTTTTTGAGTTCTTCAATTACTTGTGGCACCAAGGTTTTGTGTCCGGCAGCTAAAGATGAAACACCTAAAATGTGCACGTCGTTTTCCACGGCTTGTTTGGCGGCTTCGGCTGGCGTTTGGAATAGCGGCCCAATATCCACATCAAAACCTACATCAGCATAACCGGTTGCCACTACTTTTGCACCACGATCGTGACCGTCTTGTCCCATTTTGGCAATCATAATCCGCGGACGACGACCTTCTTTCTTGGCAAAAGCATCGGCTAATTGTTTCGCTTTTTCAAAGCTTTCGTCGTTTTTAATTTCTTTACTATACACGCCACTAAAAGTTCTAATTTGTGCTTTATAACGTCCGAAAACGGCTTCTAAGGCATCACTGATTTCGCCAAGAGTAGCTCTGTTTCGGGCTGCTTCTACGGCTAAAGATAATAAATTTTCCTGACCTGATTTTGCCGCTTCGGTCAATTTTGCCAAACTGGCTTTTACTTTTTCCGTATCGCGAGAGGCTTTTATTTGTGCCAATCGTTCCAATTGTTGCTTGCGAACCATTTGGTTATCCACATCCAAAATCATCAACGGATCTTCTTTATCCAAACGGTATTTGTTTACGCCAACTATAATATCTTGTCCGCTATCAATTCTGGCTTGCTTTCGGGCGGCCGCTTCTTCAATTCGCAGTTTCGGAATGCCGGCTTCAATGGCTTTGGTCATACCGCCTAGTTCTTCCACTTCTTCAATCAAAGCCCATGCTTTTTTGGCAATTTCATCGGTCAAACTTTCTACATAATAACTTCCGGCCCACGGGTCAACCGTTTTGCAGATTTTCGTTTCTTCTTGCAAAAAGATTTGTGTATTTCTGGCAATTCGAGCTGAGAAATCGGTTGGTAAGGCAATCGCTTCATCCAACGCATTCGTATGTAAGGATTGTGTTCCGCCAAATGCTGCTGCAGCGGCTTCAATACACGTTCGAGCCACATTATTAAAAGGATCTTGTTCGGTTAAACTCCAACCCGAAGTCTGACAATGTGTTCGCAAAGCCAATGATTTTTCGTCTTTCGGATTGAATTGTTTAAGCAATTTTGCCCACAACATTCGACCCGCACGCATTTTGGCGATTTCCATAAAATGATTCATCCCAATTGCCCAGAAAAACGAAAGGCGAGGAGCGAAAGTGTCAATATCCATTCCGGCAGCTAATCCGGTTCGGATGTATTCTAAACCATCGGCTAAGGTATAAGCCAATTCAATATCTGCTGTTGCTCCGGCTTCTTGCATGTGATAACCCGAAATAGAAATCGAATTGAATTTTGGCATGTTTTTACTCGTATATTCAAAAATATCGGCAATAATTTTCATTGAAGGAGTAGGTGGGTAGATGTACGTGTTGCGCACCATGAACTCTTTTAAAATATCATTTTGAATGGTTCCCGAAAGTAAATGTGGAGCCACGCCTTGTTCTTCAGCCGCCACAATATAAAAAGCCATAATCGGTAAAACCGCTCCGTTCATGGTCATGGAAACCGACATTTCGTCTAACGGAATTTGGTCAAACAAAATTTTCATATCTTCCACTGAATCGATGGCAACACCGGCTTTCCCCACATCACCCACCACACGTTCATGATCGGAATCATATCCTCGGTGTGTGGCTAAATCAAACGCTACTGAAAGTCCTTTTTGACCTGCAGCTAAATTTCTTCGGTAAAAGGCATTACTTTCCTCGGCTGTGGAAAATCCAGCATACTGACGAATGGTCCACGGTCTGCGAACATACATCGTAGCATAAGGACCACGCAGATTAGGAGCAAATCCGGCACCGAAATCAAGGTGTTCTAGGTCTTTTACATCTTCTTTTGTGTAGAACGATTTGAGTTCAATGTTTTCTGCTGTGAGAAAGTGATCAGTATTCGGTTTTGAGTTGGCAGTAAATACTTTTGAACCGTTACTGCTGACTTCTAATTTTATATGTTGGATGTTTTTTCTCATGATAATTTTTCTAAAGATAAACGTTCCTGCTCTAATTTTTCCGCCAATCGTCTTTCAATAATCGGTGTAATCAATGTTTTTCTCGGATTAGTTTTTACAAAAGGAAACAGCTCTAAGTCATTGGTCATTTTGTCATTTTTGTTCGGATATTTGTTGGTTCCCAACAAAACTTCTTTTCCGGAATCAAATAAATCTTGCTCTTTTTGAGCACTTTCATTGATTTTTCGTTGAATTGTTCCTTCAATTAATTGTGTGATAAATCCGCCATTGGCTTCAATATCTTTAAACAGAGTCAAGGCTTTTTCTGCTAATTGTTCGGTTATACTTTCAATATAATAAGCTCCGTCAGACGGATTATTTACCTCATTAAAATAACTTTCGTGTTTTAATACCAACAATTGATTGCGAGCGATTCGATCGCCAAATTCATTGTCTTTATGGTAAATGGCATCATACGCTAAATTTGAAATTGCATCTGCTCCACCCAAAATGGCACTCATGCATTCGGTTGTGGTGCGAAGCATATTCACATTATAATCGTATAACGTTTTGTTGCGTTTGGTAGGTGTTGCAATTATATGGCAATCAAAATCATGATTATATTCTTTGGCTAACGTATTGAAAAGCAAACGTAAAGCTCTCAATTTAGCTATTTCAAAGAAGAAATTCGTCCCAACAGAAACTTCAAATGTAATAGGCGATGAAATGTTTTCAATCCGAGTGAAATATTCATTCACATGTGCTAAAGAATAAGCCAATTGTTGTACGATATTCGCTCCTGCATTTTGATATAAATCGGTTTTGCAACTTAAAAATGGAATGTTTAAACCAGCAATTAAATTCAGTTCGCTAAAATCTTTTTCTAACGAGGCAAACCAATTTCCGTCTTTTGACAATTGACCAACTGCATCTTGTAAAACAACAATATTATAATCATTTTGACTTGAAAAAGTACAAACTTTTTTAATAAATTCAGCCGAAAGAAATAATAAATTAAAGTAATACGTTACTTTTTCTTTTGGAAGATTCAACATTAATTCATCTAAAGAAACTGTCTCATTTTCTAACGTAAATCGAATACATTCAGCACCTCTTTGTAAGGATTCAGAAGCTCTTTCATTCGATTTTTTTACATCATAAACATAAATATTCTGAACTATTTTGAATCCGTTAGATACTGGTGAAGGCAATTTAACTTCATTTTCATCACGATGATAAAAAGGTTTCACTTTTATGCCTTCCGGACTTTCCCAAACCAGCGTTTCGTTGTAGTCTGCTCCCTTAAGTTCAAACTGAATTTGTTGTTTCCATTGTTTGGATGAAACCGGTTCAAACTCTTTAAATAATTCTTTTGCCATGATTTATAGCGATTTGTTATTTTCTTCTTCTTTTGGAAGTATATCTTCCTCAAATTCTATAATGTAAATGTCTTCACTGTCCCGTTTCATATAATATTTTTCACGGGCGTATTTTTCAATCTGATCCGGATTATTAAGGCGTTTAATGTCAAGGCAATCTTTTTTAATTTCGTCTTGGTAGTATTTTTTATTGGTTTCCAATTCATCGAGTTCTTTATTCAAGACACGATGCTCTAAATAGGAATAATTATCTAAAAAAAGCATCCAAACCGCAAAGAAGAGAAATACCAAAACATATCGATTACCGATATACTTGAACCAAGGATATTTGTCTTTTAGGTTTTGGATATAACTCATAATTTATAAAATTCGTTGATTGATAACTGCTCTAACTACATCTATTGCTACTGTATTGTATTTGTCATTCGGAATAATGATATCAGCAAATGCTTTTGTAGGTTCTATAAATTGCTGATGCATTGGTTTTAAGGTGTTTTGATAACGATTCAATACTTCTTCCATATCTCTACCACGTTCAGCGATGTCTCTTTTTAATCTACGAATTAATCGTTCATCAGAATCCGCATGTACAAATATTTTAATATCAAACATATCCCTTAGTTCAGGATTGGCTAAAATTAAAATTCCTTCAACAATCATTACTTTTCTTGGATGAGTCATAATTGTATCATCCGTTCGATTGTGGGTAACAAAAGAATAAACGGGTTGTTCGATGATTTTACCGGCTTTTAATTCTCTTAAATGTTGAACCAATAAATCGAAGTCAATCGCCCTTGGGTGATCAAAATTAATCTTTGTTCGTTCTTCATAACTCAAATTATGCGTTTCTTTATAATACGAATCTTGAGAAATGATGCCTACTTCAGTCTCTGGGAGTTCATTCATGATTTGATGTACTACCGTTGTTTTTCCACTTCCGGTGCCACCTGCAATGCCAATAATCAACATGTTTTTTATCGTTTGTTTAAGTGTAACAAAGTTAAAAATTATAAATGCAGAATGATTATTTTTCAGGATTAATTTTAATAAAATGTAGTAAAGATTTTTTTGAATTAAAATCGAATAGAATGAAACCAAAATATTTATAAAAATATATTTTATTGTTTCCAAACCTTACAAGCAAACTCGACTGTTTAAAACAAAAAATCCTTCACAATTTGTGTAAAGGATTTTGTTGGTAGGGGTGGCAGGATTATTCCATGATCCTGACTATTGGAAATGTATCTCACCAAAATCCTTTGAGCTTCGCTCTGAGTTATTTTTTGTTTCCCAACCTTACAAGCAAGCTTGACGGTTTAAAACAAAAAATCCCTCCCACGATGTGGAAAGGATTTTGGTGGTCGGGGTGGCAGGATTCGAACCTGCGGCCTCCTGCTCCCAAAGCAGGCGCGATAACCGGGCTACGCTACACCCCGCATTCAATGCTCGAATGAGGGTGCAAATATAGTACTATAATTAGTTTTACCAAACCAATTTTTAAATAAAATTAGGTTATTCAAAAATTATTAAAACTAATCAACAATTAAGCAATCTTTTTTATTTAAAACTTACATTTGCACTCAAATTTAGAAATCAATATTATGTCTGATACAATCGAAAAAGTTAAGTGCTTAATTATAGGTTCAGGACCAGCGGGTTACACAGCTGCCATTTATACTGCAAGAGCGAATATGTTTCCTGTTTTGTACCAAGGAACGCAACCGGGAGGACAATTAACTACCACCAATGAAGTTGAAAATTTTCCGGGTTATCCTGATGGTGTAACCGGACCGGAAATGATGATTCAATTGCAAGAACAAGCAAAACGTTTTGGAACTGATATTCGTGATGGGTGGGCAACCAAAGTTGATTTTTCCGGACCTATTCATAAAGTTTGGGTAAATGATACAAAAGAAATTCATTGTGAAACAGTGATTATTTCTACTGGAGCCTCCGCAAAATATTTAGGATTGCCATCAGAACAACATTACCTTCAAATGGGGGGTGGTGTTTCTGCTTGTGCGGTTTGTGACGGATTTTTCTACAGAGGTCAAGAAGTTGTTATTGTTGGAGCGGGAGATTCAGCTTGTGAAGAAGCTCATTATTTATCAAAATTATGCAAAAAAGTAACGATGTTAGTGCGTAGCGAAAAATTCCGTGCTTCCAGAATTATGGAAGAGCGAGTTCGCAAAACGGAAAACATTGAGATATTATTAAATACGGAAACTGTTGAAGTAAAAGGAGACGGTCAAGTAGTTAGCTCTGTTTTGGTGAAAGAAAGAACAACCGGAAAAGAAACTGAAATCCCTGCTACAGGGTTTTTTGTTGCCATTGGTCATAAACCAAATACGGATATTTTTGCGGATTATCTTGACTTAGATGAAACAGGCTACATCATTAATGTTCCTGGAAGAGCCTTAACCAATGTAGAAGGTGTTTTTGTAGCCGGAGATGCTGCTGATCATGTCTACAGACAAGCAATTACCGCTGCAGGTACCGGATGTATGGCGGCTTTGGATGCGGAACGTTATTTGGCAAGTAAAGAATAATTAGAATATAAAGAGATAAAAGAAAGCCACGAATTCCACGAATTCACACAAATTAATTCGTGTGAATTTGTGGAATTCGTGGCTTCTAATTATGATATTTGTGTTGAGGGAACAGAAACTAAAATGTTATTTGAGTAATTTTTTGTTCAGCGATGATTCGTCTGCAAATCGTTTGATTTCTATGGTGGCATTTCCGTATAAGTTAGTTTCAGACTTACCGGAAGATTCTAACGTTAATTTATCTGATACTTGAATGTGGCTTTTAGCTGAACTTTCTATTACTAAAACTGCTGTTTTTGTGGCTAGATTTTTTCCTGTAAAAGTGGTACTATTATCCATTCTAAGATTACAACTATTTACATCACCTTCAATGGTTGCAGTTGCTTTTTGATACATATCGCATTTAAAATTAGATGAACGAATCAATGCTTTTACATTCGTGTTTTTGCTTAGTTCAAACAGAATATCATCAGACTTAATATTTATTTCAACTTTTGATTTGTCATTTGCAATTAAGGTAAAATTATCACAATCAGCATTTAAAAATAATCGGGCATCATCATAACATTTAAATGTAGCTTGATTAAGTTTTAAGTCAGAAAAAGCTGTAACTTTTGCTTCTCCTTTTGCAATCAACATTTTGAATTGGTCAGTGTAGGTTATTCTTACACTTGTTTTTTTTGCACCTGAAATTGCATGCATCAATCCAATTCTCAATGTTGTTCCACTTAATTTAATGTCAAATGATTCATGCGTATTATCATCTGCTTCAATTTCTACATTTGGTTGATCACCCTTTATGATGAAAACATCAATTTCATCTTCAATTTCAATATTTTCAAAATTACCTATCTCTTTTTGGGTGATAGTTACAATTTTAGAAGCTTTAATTTTTTCTTTTTTTTGAGACCATACAATAGTGCTTAGTAAAAGAAAAGTGAACAAAAGGATACTTTTTTTCATTTTAGATTGGGTTTATAAAGCAAATATAAAAAAAACATCCCGATTTTGTCGGGATGTTTTTAAACTAATCTATTAATAAATTTTTAATTTAACTTAACTGAACCACCGGATGAGGTAGCTTTTGTTATCGTTTTCGGGTTATTGTAATATTTAATATCACTTCCACTTGAGGCTTTTGCATCTAAACTTATAATAGGGTGAACTTTTATACCACTACCACTTGATGATTTTGCCGTCACTTCATTTGAAAGTAAATTTTCTGCATCAATATCACTACCACTTGATGATTCAGCTATTAAATTTAATGTTTTGCCATCAATTTCAATTTCACTGCCACTACTGGTTTCACAAACGGTTTTTTCTGTTTCAACACTCAAATTAATTTCGGACCCGCTTGAAGCTTTGGCATCAATTGATCTGACTAGAAGTTTGTTTTTACTGTTGATAGAAGCTCCACTTGATGCTCTTAAACTTTCAACATTGGGCATCGAAACATACACTTTTCTTGATTTACTATTCCTTACACTTTTTTCGATGCTAATTTTTAACGATCCATCAGAAATATCAGTTGTAATATATTCAATAATATTTTTATCAGCCTCAACTACAATTGATTTTGCGTCTTCTTGCGTGATATATACATCAATACCTTTTGATACTTCAATATTTGTAAATTCTTCTGAAACAGGACGATTTTCTTTAACAACATTTCCATCTCCCTTAATAGTATCTCCAAGATCCAATGAGAATTGACAAGAGCTCATTAAAATTGACAAAAGAACAGCAATGATGGTTCTGGTAATGTAAACAATTAACTTGATCATGATTAGTTAGTTTTAATGATTATACCTTCCTTGTTTATTTCGAGTCCTTTGAAATCTTTGTTTTTAATTTCTTTATTTTTTTCCTCAATTAGTATTCCTTCTCGGTTAATTGTTACAGATGTTGATGATGAATCAATCGAAACATCATTGTACTCATTTTCTTCAACCGGACAATTTATACATTTAACTTGCTCTTTAGTTACCATATAAATGTATTGGTCTGAACTGTAATGTAAATTAAAAAACGAATTGTTAGATGAATCAAAGCGTTGAACAGAACTATCAGGCTTAATATAAGTACCTTGTGGCAAGTATAAATACAATTCAACTTCTTGGTTTCTGTATTTGTTTTTTAAATCGGTAATAAAAAAGTTGTCTAAAATTAATTTATTTTTCTCAAATTTAAAAACATAATTAATTTTTTCTGCTCTTTTCTTTGCTTCAGAGTTTGACTTACCTTCTGCTTTTCGTTCAATTTGAAGATAAGGCATTGGTTCATCAGTATAGAGAATTTCTAAACTAATTTCATTTGAATAAATGATATCATTGCCGTTTTCATCCTGTGTAACCTCAAATTCATTGTGATGAAAATCTTTTGCATAGTAATCATTAAACTTAAATTGAATTTCTAATGTGTCTGTTGGTGAAATGGTTAACGTTTCTTTTTCTACAATTTTCCCATTGTAAGCAATTTCAGTTGCTTGTTTGATACCAAATGCAATTAAAGTACCAACTGAAATTATCCATAATGCTAGTAAGGTATATTTGGCAATATTTCCAATTGATTTCATGTTAGTAATTAATAATTTTAATCCCAAAATCATCAAAAAGAAAAACGGAATACCAATTGCGAATATACTTAATAAGATAACCAACCAAATTGGAAATTCGCTCACAATAACGGCGTCATAGTAACTTTGCCATGGCATATCTACAAATGTAGTTGAGCCAAAAGTAAAGCCTCCAATTAAGATACTTCCTAGCATAAAAATTGAGATGATTAAGATTAATGCTCCAATAAATTTGGCAAAGACACTAAAAATAGTCATGAATATTTCTCCAATAGCAGACCCAACTCTTTCAGCTCCAGTTTTTGCGACACTTCCTACTTTATTATAATCGGCATTTTCTATTTTCTCTGAAATATTCGAAAATTCTTCACGAACTTTTTTTTCAATATTACTCAAATTCACCGGCTCTCCTGTCATTTGTAGTTTTTCAGCGGTAGTTTGAGCTTTAGGAATTAAAACCCATAGTAATAGATAAAGTAAGATTGGTGAGCCAACTCCGGCAATTACGATAAAAACCAACAATAATCTTATCCATAAAGAATCTACACCAAAGTAATGACCTAAACCTGCACAAACTCCTCCTAAAATGTTTTTATCAATATCACGATAAAGTTTTTTATTGGTTTTTGTGCTTGTGTCAGTGAAATTGGATTGACTTGATTCACCTTCTTCTTCAATTCTATAATCTTCTGGTTGACCCATAATGGCAATCATGGCATCAACATCTTTCAGATTAATTACATTTTTATCAGAATCTTTATGCTCACTGAAAATTTCAGAAATTCTTACTTCAATATCTTTCATAATTTCATCTTGACCAGAAGAATTAGAAAGTGAACGTTTTATAGCATCAAAATAGCGATTTAATTTTTGATATGCATCTTCATCAATATGAAAGAAGAGGCCGCCTAAATTTATATTTACTGTTTTGTTCATGACGTTTAGTTTTGATTAGTTATGGTGTTTACGGCGTTGGATAATTCTGTCCAAGTACCATTAAGTTCATTTAAAAATTGTTTTCCTATTTCTGTCAGAGCATAATATTTTCTTGGTGGCCCTGACGTTGATTCTTCCCAGCGATAATTGAGTAGTC
Source organism: Flavobacteriales bacterium (assembly GCA_017302935.1). GTDB lineage: Bacteria > Bacteroidota > Bacteroidia > Flavobacteriales > Flavobacteriaceae > Flavobacterium. Next base: position 15,031 of record JAFLBT010000062.1, read on the forward strand.
CGTCGTTTTTAAGTCGAGTGAGCAGTGGATAAACCGTGCCTTCTACTACCAATAGTTTTGCGTTTTTTAAGGTGTCTAATATTTCAGAGGTGTAGGCTTCTTTTTCTTTTAAAACCGATAAGATACAGAACTCTAAAACACCTTTTCGCATCTGTGCTTTTGTGTTTTCAATATTCATAATTCATGATAAGATTTTTAGTTTAACTGATTCGTTTTTGATTTGATTAATTGCCTTTCAGCGATGATTGATTGATGATTGAAACTCTATTTTATAAATTTTATGGTAAATGGATAATTGTATATTGTGCCCTCATTGGCTTTAACAGTTCCTATAACAACTAAAATAAATTCGGCAATTGTCCAAATTCCAACCACTATAGCGGTAATAATACCTAGCGTGATTAAATCTACTGGAATTACATCTCCGCCTGCATTTTCAATTTTAATATAATTAACAATAGAACCAATAAAAAAGATTCCTAATACAATAGCTATAATAATGCTATACGTTAATATGCTCAAATGAAAATTCACTACAGATTTACCATTTTCATTTACATATTCGGATTCATGTTTTTTTTGTTGCCATATGATTAATGGAACTACAATTCCGGCAAACGGAATTAAATACTTAGCAAATGCACTCAAATGCAATAATGCTGCTGTTGTTTTTTCGTTTTGTGCTGTCATAATTTAAAGTGTATAATAATATCCTATGCAAATATATGTCTAAAAGAAGGTATTTTGTTACGCATAGTACTTATATTTAACAAAATATTAACAATATTGATTTAATTGAAAAATACTATATTTACATCAAAATTCAGTATCCATGAGGTTTTCAGCTTTTAATATCAATGTTTTTCTTTTTTTTAAATTACCATCTGCTTTTTGGTGTGGTGTTCGGGTAAAGTCAATAAATGATAAGGAATGTGTGGTAACGGTGAAGCATCGATGGTTCAACCAAAACCCTTTTAATTCCATATATTTTGCTGTTCAGGCTATGGCGGCAGAACTAACCACTGGTGCTCTGGTAATGGGAAAAATTAAAGAATGCGGCAAAAATATATCCATGTTAGTTGCCAATAACAATGGAAATTTCACCAAAAAGGCACGTGGTAGAATAACATATATATGTAGTGAAGGCTCTCTTATTGATCAAGCCATTAAAAAAGCAATTGAAACAGGTGAAGGACAAACATTTTGGATGAAATCCATTGGAACTGATGAAAAAGGAGACCAAGTTGCGGAACTTAACTTTGAATGGAGTGTTAGATTAAAGTAATTTTCAGAAGCTTTTCCCGCTTTTCGTTACAAGTCCGTTTGATGGGCTTGGTTCGTCTAAGCTTTACCAAGAGCTTCCTTTGGTCGCTTTGGTAAATCAAGTCTCACACAACCCCATCAATCCGGGCTTTTCA
>JAFLBT010000063.1 GCA_017302935.1 Flavobacteriales bacterium
CCAATTCTATCGAATTAAAAATTAACAATAAAGTAGCCTTCATTTCATTGAACAGACCGGATGTGTTCAATAGTTTCAACCGTGAAATGGCTTTGTCTTTGCAAAATATTTTAGATAATTGTGCAACAGATACTTCTGTTCGAGCTATTGTGATTATCGGAAACGGAAAAGCTTTTTGTGCCGGGCAAGATTTAAAAGAAGTTACCGACCCAGATTTAAATCCTGGTTTTAGAAAAATTTTAGAGGAGCATTATAATCCGATTATACAAAAAATACGAACGATTGAAAAACCAATCATCGCAGCTGTGAATGGCGTTGCGGCAGGAGCAGGAGCCAATATTGCTTTAGCTTGTGATATTGTGTTAGCTTCTGAAAATGCTTCCTTCATTCAGGCGTTCAGTAAAATTGGATTAATTCCCGATAGTGCCGGAACATTTTTTCTGCCACGATTAATTGGCTTTCAAAAAGCATCCGCTTTAATGATGTTAGGCGACAAAGTTTCCGCAGTTGAAGCTGAACAATTAGGAATGGTTTACAAAGTAATTTCTGCTGAATCATTTTTAGAAGAAGTAACAAAAATAGCAGAAACGCTAGCAGAAATGCCAACCAAAGCCATCGGTTTAACAAAGCGATTACTAAATCAGTCCATGACAAATAATTTAGAAAATCAATTGGCATTAGAATCTGATTTACAAATTGAAGCCAGTTCATCAAATGATTATAAAGAAGGCGTAACCGCTTTTGTTGAAAAAAGAAAACCGAATTTTAACGGAAATTAAATTAAGTGTTAGAATTAAGTAATAGAATAATTTCATTAATAGAAAGTTCCAGAACTAGAGTTGCAAATTATGTAAACTCTACTATGGTATTCACTTATTTCGAAGTTGGAAAGTTAATTATTGAAGAGTTTCAAAACGGAGAAGAAAGAGCTAAATATGGTGATAATCTTTTAAATTCAATTTCAATAGATTTAAAAAGTAAAGGTTTAAAAGGTTTCTCAGTCCAAAATTTAGAACGAATGAGAAATTTTTATTTAACCTATTCAAATTCCTCAAACGAGTTGAGGAATTCTGGTCTATTTCAAAAATCCTCAACACTTTTGAGGATTTCAGAGAAAGATGAGAAAACAATTAAAATATTGCCATTGAGTTGGTCGCATTATCTTTTTTTATTAAGGATAGAAAATGAATTAGAAAGACAGTTTTATGAAGTAGAAAGCTTTTCAAATCATTGGACATTAAAAGAGTTGGAGCGACAATATAATTCAGGCTTATTTGAAAGAATTGCATTAAGTAAAAATAAGGATGAAATAAAGAAACTCGTTTCAGAAGGGCAACTTATTGAAAACTCAAAAGATATTTTTAAAGAACCTTATGTTCTTGAATTTTTGGGACTTCAAGAAAAGGAAATATATTCTGAAACAGATTTTGAAACAGCAATTATAAATGAAATAGAAAAGTTCATGCTTGAATTAGGTAAAGGATTTTTCTTCGGAGGTCGCCAAGTTCGATTTACTTTTGATGAAGATCATTACAGAGTTGATTTAGTTTTTTATAATCGATTATTACAATGTTTTGTTTTAATCGATTTAAAAATTGGAAAACTTACTCATCAAGATATCGGTCAAATGCAGATGTATGTGAATTATTATGATCGGTTTATAAAATCGGAAACAGAAAATAAAACTATCGGAATTATTTTATGTAAAGACAAGAAGCAAACAATTGTTGAAATTACTTTACCAGAAAATAATACACAAATTTTTGCATCTAAGTATCAAACAATTTTACCATCAAAAGATGCATTTAAAAATTTATTAAACGAATATGATTCTTAAAAAAATAGCAGTAATTGGTAGTGGAACTATGGGAAGCGGTATCGCACAAGTAGCTGCTACAGCAGGTTGCGAAGTTCATCTTTACGACACCAATCACACCGTGTTGGAAAAGAGTAAAATCAACCTTGAAAACACTTTAACCAAATTAGTCGAAAAAGCAAAAATTGATGAAACTGAAAAAAACAGAATTATCAATAATATTTCCTATGCAACTTCATTTGCCGAGTTATCATATTCTGATTTAGTCATCGAAGCTATAGTTGAAAGTTTAGACATCAAAAGAAAGTTATTTTCTGAATTAGAAAATTACGTTTCACCAGAAACAATTCTAGCCTCCAATACATCCTCATTATCAATCGCTTCCATTGCTGCTTCCTGTCAAAAACCGGAACGTGTAATTGGGATTCATTTCTTTAATCCGGCTCCTTTAATGCAGTTGGTTGAGGTGATTCCGGCTATTCAAACCAGTGATGAGGTTTTAGAAAAAACTTTTCAAACCATCACCGATTGGAAAAAAGTCGTCGCCATTGCCAAAGATACACCCGGATTTATAGTGAATCGAGTAGCTCGTCCATTTTACAGTGAAGCATTACGTATTTATGAAGAAGGGAAAGCAGATTTCGCCACCATTGATTGGGCCATGAAAACCATCGGCGGATTCCGAATGGGACCTTTTGAATTGATGGATTTCATTGGAAACGATGTCAATTACACCGTCACCGAAACTGTTTTTACCGCTTTTTATTTCGACCCGAGATATAAACCTTCATTCACCCAAAAACGACTTTCAGAAGCGGGTTTTTTTGGTAGAAAATCAGGAAGAGGTTATTATAACTACAGTGAAGAGTTACCAAAACCAATTAAGGACAATCAACTAGGGCAATACATCGTTGACAGAATTTTAGTGATGCTCATCAACGAAGCGGCTGAGGCTTTCTTTTTAAATATTGCTTCAGTAAAAGACATCGACAATGCCATGACCAAAGGAGTGAATTACCCAAAAGGATTACTCGCTTGGGCAGACGAAAAAGGAATCAATTGGTGCGTCGAAAAAATAGATGAACTATACAATGAATACCACGAAGACCGCTACCGATGCTGTCCGATTTTAAGAAAAATGAACAAAGAAAACACAAGATTTTATTAACCCAAAATAGTCACGTCTCGTCTCCCTCTCCTTTGGAGAGGGTCGGGGTGAGGAAAAATGAACCCAATAGATATTGTAAATAAAATGTTCCATAACGATGCCTTTAGCCAATGGCTCGGCATTGCCGTAGAAGAAATTTCAGAAGGAAAATGCGTTTTATCGATGACCATCCGCAAAGAAATGACTAATGGTTTTGGCATTGCTCATGGTGGAATTACGTATTCAATAGCCGATAGTGCTTTGGCTTTTGCCGCTAATTCGCATGGTCGTCAATCCGTTAGTATCGATACTTCAATTAACCACATTGAAGCATTGAAAGAAGGCGATAAAATCATTGCCATCGCCACCGAAAATGCTCTAAAAAATAAATTTGGGTTTTATACCATCGAAATAAAAAAAGAAGAAAAAACAGTCGCACTTTTCAAAGGAACCGTATTCCGAAGTGAAAAAGAGTGGGAATAATATAAAATAATTAGAAGCGAATGGCTCGGGCTTTTTCAGTAAACCGTGTTCCCGCTTTCGCCTTTAGTCCCGTTTAAAAAACGGGAGCTACCGGCTCAATCGGGGCTAAAAAGCCAACCATAAAAGAGTAAAATATAAAACAAAGTTCAGTTCCACCCGACAACAGTCATCAGACAACGGAGAACCGACAACCGACAACAAATATGGAAGCATACATCATAGACGGAGTTCGCACTCCCATCGGAAGTTACCAAGGAACCTTATCAGCCGTTCGAGCGGATGATTTAGGGGCTTTGGTCATCAAATCAGTAGTAGAAAAAAATCCAAATATCCCAAAAGAAGCCTACGACGATGTCATTATGGGTTGTGCTAACCAAGCTGGAGAGGACAACCGAAATGTAGCCAGAATGTCACTCTTGTTAGCCGGATTACCGCATTCAGTCCCCGGTGAAACTGTTAACCGTTTGTGCAGTTCAGGATTATCAGCAATAATTCACGCTAACAGAGCAATCAAAGCAGGAGACGGCCACCTCTTTATTGCGGGCGGAATCGAAAATATGACTCGCGGACCATTAGTTGTCTCCAAACCATCTGCCGCTTTTGGAACGGATAGTAAAATGTATGATTCCAGTTTTGGATGGCGTTTTATCAATCCTAAAATGCATCAAGAATACGGAACAGATGCGATGGGAGAAACCGCAGAAAACTTAGTTGATAAATACAATATCTCAAGAGAAGATCAAGATGTATTTGCCTACAATAGTCAAATGAAAGCTGCAAAAGCTCAACAATCAGGTCGATTGGCTAAAGAAATTGTTGCAGTAGAAATTCCACAACGTAAAGGCGATCCAATCCTATTTTCAAAAGATGAGTTTGTAAAACCAAATTCAACCTTAGAAGGCTTGTCAAAACTTCGTCCGGCTTTCAGAAAAGAAGGAAGCGTAACAGCCGGAAATGCCTCCGGATTAAACGACGGAGCTGCTGCCACCATCATTGCATCCGAAGAAGCTGTAAAGAGTTATAACCTCAAACCATTAGCTAGAATCGTTAGCTCGGCTGTGGTAGGAGTTGAACCCAGAATCATGGGAATCGGTCCCGTAGAAGCCTCTAATCAAGCATTAGCCAAAGCCGGTTTAACCTTAGCCGATATGGATATCATTGAACTAAACGAAGCTTTTGCCGCACAAGTATTAGCCTGCACCAGAGCTTGGGGAATTGCCGACAACGACCCACGTTTAAATCCAAATGGAGGTTCGATTGCCATCGGACATCCGCTTGGCGTAACAGGTGCGAGAATTGCTTATTCCGCTGCTTTAGAATTGCAACTAACCGGAAAACGGTATGCCTTAATTACAATGTGTATTGGCGTCGGACAAGGCTATGCAGCCATCATAGAAAAAGCTTAATACTTAATGAACCTTAATTACTTAATGGTTCAAAAAAAATAAATGTTGAAAACATGAACAAAACACAACATTACGTCCTCGGAAAATGGACCACCGGAACCGGTGAAGGAATTCCTTCAATCGATGCCGTGACCGGAGAATTCATTGCTTCCACAACAGTAGAAGGATTAGATATTCCAGCCATTTTGCATTACGGAAGAACTAAAGGTGGAGAAAAACTCCGCAAAATGACCTTCCAAGAACGTGGAAATATGATCAAAAGTTTGGCAATGTATTTAACCAAACGCAAAGAACAATTCTACGAAATCAGTTATCGCACCGGAGCAACCCGAGTAGATTCGTGGATTGATATCGAAGGAGGTTTCGGAAATTTATTTGCCAATGCATCTTTAAGAAAGTTATTCCCAAATCAACCGTATCACGTAGAAGGTGACCCTATCGATTTGTCAAAAGGCGGTCGATTTATGGCTCATCATATATTAGTACCAAAAAAAGGTGTTGCTATTCACATCAATGCCTTCAATTTCCCGATTTGGGGAATGTTAGAAAAATGTGCCGTCAATTGGATGGCTGGAATGCCGGCAGTAGTTTTGCCTGCTCCGGTAACAGCTTATTTAACTGAAGCAGTCGTTCAAGAAATCATCGCATCCAACATACTTCCCGAAGGAGCAATACAACTAATCAGCGGAACAGCTAAAAATATATTTGATACGGTAGAAAGTCAGGATGTCATCACCTTCACTGGTTCAGCGGCAACTGGAAGATTATTAAAAGCTCATCCGAGAATTATTCAAGAATCTGTTCCGTTTACAATGGAAGCAGATTCTTTAAATGCCTCTATCTTAGGCGAAGATGCAATTCCCGGAACACCCGAATTTGACTTATTCATCAACCAAGCCAGAAGCGAAATTACCGTGAAATGCGGACAAAAATGTACTGCAATCCGCCGTATGATTGTCCCCGAAAAATTAATCGACGACGTTCAAATCGCTCTCGGAAAATCTCTAGACAAAGTAACCATCGGCGACCCGAGATTGAAAGAAGTTCGAATGGGAGCTTTAGTAAGCAAAGCCCAAGCCGATGTATTGAAAAACAGAGTAAACGAATTATCCCAAACAGCATCAATTGTTTATGGAGATTTCGATAAAATAAACATCATAGGTGCCAATGAAAAAGGAGCTTTTGTTAGTCCGATTGTGTTGCGAGAAGACAAACCTTTTCAAAATTTAACAGTACATGAAACAGAAGCATTCGGACCCGTTTCAACCATCATGCCTTATAAAAATATAGATGAAGCGGTGGAATTAGCCCAAATGGGTAAAGGTTCCTTGGTTTCATCTATCGTTACAAATTCTGATGAAATTGCCAAAGAATATGTGGTTAATGCCGCGTCTCACCACGGAAGAATATTGGTTTTAAATCGTGAAAATGCTAAGCAAAGCACCGGTCATGGTTCGCCACTTCCCTTATTAATTCACGGTGGTCCTGGTCGTGCCGGAGGCGGAGAAGAAATGGGAGGTGTTCGCGGTATCAAACATTACATGCAACGTTGTGCTATTCAAGGTTCGCCAACAACATTGACCGAAATCACCGGAATTTATCAACCGAATTCAGCATACAAAGAAATTACCCAACATCCGTTTCAATACCATTGGGAAGATATTCAACCCGGAATGTCGCTCAAAACACATAAACGTACCGTCACCGATACTGACATCATCAATTTTGCCAATTTAACATGGGATCATTTTTATGCTCACACCGACATCACTTCGTTAGACGGAAGCATTTTTGAAAAACGCACTGCTCACGGCTATTTCATCTTAGCTGCTGCAGCCGGTTTGTTTGTGTATCCAAATAAAGGACCGGTTGCTGCGAATTACGGATTAGAAGAATGTCGCTTTTTACGTCCGATTTACCATAACGATACGATTTATGTTCGATTAACCTGCAAACAAAAAATTGAACGCGACGTCGCTTCAGCTGAGCATCCAAGTGGAATTGTAAAATGGTTTGTGGAAGTTTTTGATGCAGAAAACGAACTTGTTGCTGTTGCCACCATTTTAACTATGGTGCAGAAAAAACAAGAAGTTTTTGTTGAAATGACCGATGAAAAAGTAGCCGAATGCATTAATAAACTTAAACCGGAAGCCAAACCAAACTGGGGAATTTTAACACCACAACATTTGCTAGAACATTTAGAGCAGGGTTATCGCATTTTATCTGGAGAAATACAGGATTTCGAAATTGCAACGCCTGAAAAGATTTTGGATAAAGTGCACAATTCGTTATACAACTACGATAAATTCCCAAAAGGAACCGCTTTTCCAACAATGAAAAAAGGAGAATTGGAAGACTTAATCCACCCCGATTTTGAAACAGCCAAAACAAAATTTTTCGAAGCCAGAGAAGCGTATAAAACCTTTTTCAAAGAAAATCCTGAAGCTAAATTAAAGAACATGGTGTTCGGACATTTGAATAAATATGAATCGTATTTGCTCGAACGAAAACATTTGAACCATCATTTTGAACAATTTAATATTTTATAATTGAGAATGAACTTTGCGGTCTTTGCGAAAATCTTCGCGGACTTTGCGGTTAAAAATATAGATAATGACAGAATCATACGTAAAATACAACATACAAAACAACATCGCCACCATCGAGTTTTTTCATCCTGAACAAAATTCGTTACCAAGTGATGTGTTAAAAAAACTAGCTAATACGATAACTGAAGCCGGAAACAACGACGAAGTAAAAGTCATCATCCTCAAAAGTGGTGGCGACCGTACGTTTTGTGCAGGAGCCAGTTTTAAAGAATTAATTGCCATCAACGATGCCGAGACCGGAAAAGTATTTTTCTCCGGATTTGCCAATGTCATCAACGCCATGCGTAAATGTCCAAAATTCATCATCGGAAGAATTCAAGGAAAAACAGTCGGTGGCGGAGTCGGAATCGCTTCCGCAACCGATTATTGTATGGCTACAAAATTTGCTTCAATCAAACTAAGCGAACTCAATGTCGGAATCGGACCTTTTGTGGTTTCTCCGGCAATTGAACGTAAAATGGGTGTTTCAGCTATGTCACAAATTGCAATCGATGCCAATACATTTTACGATGCCAATTGGGCAAGAGAAAAAGGATTGTATGCTTCCGTTTTTGAAACCATCGAAGAATTAGACGAAGCCGTTCAAAAATTTGCAGAACATCTTTGTACCTATAATCCGGAAGCAATGTTGGAAATGAAAAAAATTTTCTGGCGAGGCACAGACGATTGGGATAATCTATTAGCCGAAAGAGCCGCCATCAGTGGACGTTTGGTTTTGTCAGATTTCACAAAAGAAACGTTGAAGAAGTTTAAAAATTAGTTTCAGGTTTCAAGTTTCACGTTGTAGAATTTGAAACCTGAAACCTGAAACTTGAAACCTGAAACTTGAAACCTGAAACCTGAAACTTGAAACAAAAAAATATGATCTACGAATTCAAAGGGTTCATCCCCGTCATACACGAAAGCAGTTTCATTCATCCGCAAGCAGCGGTTACCGGCAATGTAATTATCGGTAAAAATGTGTATGTCGGTCCCGGAGCAGCAATTCGTGGCGATTGGGGCGAAATCATCATTGAAGACGGATGCAATGTACAGGAAAATTGCACTATTCATATGTTTCCGGGTAAGTCAATGATTTTGAAAGAAGGAGCACATATCGGTCACGGAGCCATCATTCACGGAGCCAATATCGGTAGAAATTGTTTGGTAGGAATGAATGCGGTCATTATGGATGATGTGAATGTGGGAGACGAATGCATTATTGGAGCATTAGCATTTGTAAAAGCAGGAATACAAATTCCAAATCGTAAAATGGTTGTTGGAAATCCGGCCGTAATTATCAAAGATGTTTCCGATGAAATGATTGATTGGAAAACCAAAGGAACCGCATTATATCAGCAATTGCCGTCAGAATGTTACGAATCATTGAAAGAAGTTGAGCCATTGCGAGAAATACCGGAAAATCGTCCGACGCAAGAAGCATTTTATAAGACATTAGAAGAATTTAAGAAGAAATAATTTTGTTTCAAGTTTAAAGTTTCAAGTTACCGCAACCTGAAACTTTAAACTTGAAACCTGAAACAAATAAATATGTTTGAATTCAAAATGCCCAAAATGGGCGAAAGCATATCAGAAGCCACCATCATCAATTGGACAAAAAATGTTGGTGATTATATTGAAGCCGAAGACACCCTGCTGGAAGTTGCCACCGACAAAGTGGATAGCGAAGTACCATCACCTGTTTCCGGTACCATTACTGAAATTCGTTTTCAAAAAGATGATGTGGTGGAAGTGGGGACTGTTTTGGCGTTAATAAATGAAAAGGCTGGAAGTCAGAAGCCTGGAGCTGGAAGTGAAAATGTTGAAGTTAAAAAAGATGAAGTAGTTTTGAGTCAAAAAACGACAACCCGCAACCCGCAACCCGCAACCCGCAACATTGATGCTTTTCTTTCACCATTAATCATTTCAATAGCTCAAAAAGAAAATCTTTCCGTAGAAGAAGTTCAAAGTATTCCCGGCTCAGGTTTGGATGGAAGAATTCAAAAAAGTGATGTTTTCAACTATTTAAAAAACAGAAAATATCACTTACAGTCAAAACCGATATCAGATAACCGACAACCGACAACCTTTCCTAAACCTAAAATTAATTTTGTAGAAGGAAAAGACCGAATTGTGGAAATGGATCGTATGCGAAAAATGATTGCCGATCATATGGTTTATTCCAAGCAAACTTCGCCACACGTAACCTCCTATTTGGAAGCCGATGTGACAAATTTGGTGAATTGGCGAAATGAAAATAAAGACAAATTTCAAGAAAAATACGGCGAAAAACTAACATTTACACCGATATTTATTGATGCTGTAGCAAAAGCGATTCAAGATTTTCCGTTAATCAATGTTTCAGTTGATGAAAATAAAATCATTGTCCACAAAGATATTAATATCGGAATGGCAACGGCTTTACCAACCGGAAATTTAATTGTTTCGGTGGTAAAAAAGGCCAATGAAAAAGACATTATTTCAATTGCTAAAGAAGTGAATCAATTAGCAGAGAATGCTCGAAATAATAAATTGAAACCCGAAGATATTCAAGGAAGTACATTCACTATTTCCAACGTTGGAACTTTTGGAAGTCTAATGGGAACACCCATCATCAATCAACCGGAAGTCGCCATTTTAGCGTTGGGAATCATCAAAAAAAGACCGGAAGTAATTACAACAGAAAAAGGAGACGAAATCGCCATCAGAAGTATGATGTTTTTATCCTTATCCTTCGATCATAGAGTAGTAGATGGATTTTTAGGCGGATCATTCTTAAAAAGAGTGGGGGATTATTTGGAACAATTTAATACGAATACAAAAATATAATTTCTCTATTCTGTAAAAAGAATTGAGAGCAAACATAAACACAATGCAAGAAGTAATGACAGAAATTAAAGTAACAAAAGCAGCACATTCAACAGTCGGAGAAGTTGATTTAAACAACATCGTGATGGGAAAAAAATTCACCGATCATATGTTTGTTTGCGATTATCAAGATGGCGAGTGGAAAAATCCGCGAATTGAACCGTTACAGCTTATTCCTACTCACCCTGCCGCAATGGCTTTGCACTATGGTCAGGCTATTTTTGAAGGAATGAAAGCCACGTTGGGAAAAGATGGAACTCCTTTATTATTCCGTCCTTATGAAAATGCAAAACGATTAAATTTTAGTGCCAACCGAATGGGAATGCCGTCTTTTCCGGAGGAACTATTTGTGGAAGCTTTGAAGCAATTCACCGCATTAGAAAAACAATGGATTCCAACCAAAGAAGGAAGTGCGTTATACTTACGTCCGTTTATGTATGCCGATGAACCGTTTATCGGAATGCGTGCTGCAACCAGTTTTAAATTTATGGTAATCGCATCTCCTGCCGGACCATTTTTCAGCAGAAAAATTAAATTATATGCGGAGAAAAAATATGTTCGTGCCGTGAATGGAGGAACAGGAGAAGCAAAAGCAGCCGGAAATTATGCAGCAGCCATTCGTCCAACCGAATATGCCAAGGCAAAATCTTACGATCAAGTGTTATGGCTAGATGCTCACGATTTTGAATACATCCAAGAAGTTGGAACAATGAATATTTTCTTTAAAATTGACGGTAAATTCATCACCCCAGATTTGAGCGGTTCCATTTTATCAGGAATTACACGAATGAGCGTAATTGATTTGTTGCGTTCCAAAGGCTTTGAAGTAATCGAAAAACCAATCAAAATTTCCGAAATCATCGAAGCATCCAAAAACGGAACATTAGAAGAAGCATTCGGAACAGGAACAGCCGTTGGAATTGCAATGATTGAAGAAATCGGAAACAACGATTTCACTATCAAATTCCCTGAAAACAATCCGGTTTCTGTAATGGTAAATGATACACTAAACGCTATAAAACTTCAAAAAGAAGAAGACCGATTCGGTTGGATTGTTGAAGCGAAGTAATAAACCTAAACCTTTCAGGTTTAAAAAAGATTAAAATGTTAGAAAAAAATATCCTGAAAAAAGCCTTTTCAACCATGGCAACCGCCAAAACGATGGCTGAATTGTATGAAGATAATTTCAAAATCGTTTCCAAATACGTTCACGCCACTTCACGCGGTCACGAAGCCATTCAAATTGCGATGGCGATGCAATTATTGCCACAAGATTATGCTTTCCCATATTACCGTGACGATGCAATGTTACTCGGAATCGGGATGCAACCGTATGATTTAATGTTGCAATTGATGGCCAAAAAAGATGACCCGTTTTCAGGAGGTCGAACCTATTATTGTCACCCCAGTATAAAAGATGTTGATAAGCCGAAAATTCCTCATCAATCTTCTGCAACCGGAATGCAAGCCATTCCTGCGACCGGAGCTGCAATGGGTTTTTGGTATAAAGAAAATACAGGAATTCAAGATGACAATGAACTAAAACCAATTGTCGTTTGTTCTCTCGGCGATGCTTCCGTAACCGAAGGCGAAATTGCCGAAGCCTTTCAAATGGCAGCGTTAAAACAATTACCTATTTTATATTTAGTCCAAGATAATGGCTGGGATATTTCGGCAAACGCTGCAGAAACCCGAGCTCAAAATGCCTTTGAATACGCCAAAGGTTTTCACGGAATCGAAGCCATTTCGATAGACGGAGCAAACTTCACCGAAAGTTATTTGGCTCTTGAAAAAGTGGTCAAAACCATTCGTGAAGAACGTCGTCCGTTTTTGGTTCACGCCAAAGTTCCGTTGTTAAATCACCATACTTCCGGCGTTCGGATGGAGTGGTACCGAGACGATTTGGAAGAAGCAAAATCCCGTGATCCATATCCGGTTTTGATTCAACAACTCCTCGATGCCGGATTTTCAAAAGAGGAAATTCAAGAAATTGAGCAATCGGTTAAAACACTTGTTCAACAAGATTTTGATAAAGCCCAACAAGCTGAAGATCCACAACCCGAAGATTTATTCACACACGATTTTGCACCAACTCCCGTAATAGAGGAAGTAGGCGAGCGAAATCCATCCCGCGAGGAAAAAGTCGTGATGGTCGATTGTGCCTTATTTGCCGTTGAAGAATTAATGAAAAAGCATTCTGAATGTTTGTTGTACGGACAAGATGTGGGCGGACGTTTAGGCGGCGTTTTCCGTGAAGCAGCCACTTTAGCACAGAAATTTGGCGATGAACGTGTTTTTAACACCCCGATTCAAGAAGCATTTATCGTCGGTTCAACGGTCGGAATGTCAGCCGTTGGGTTAAAACCGATTGTTGAGGTGCAATTCGCCGATTATATTTGGCCGGGCTTGAATCAGTTGTTCACCGAAGTCAGCCGTTCCTGTTATTTATCTAACGGAAAATGGCCTGTGAGTATGATTTTGCGTGTGCCAATTGGTGCCTACGGAAGTGGCGGCCCTTATCATTCGTCCTCGGTAGAAAGTGTGTTGACCAACATTCGCGGAATCAAAATTGCGTATCCAAGCAACGGAGCAGATTTAAAAGGTTTGATGAAAGCCGCTTATTACGACCCGAATCCGGTGGTGATTTTGGAGCACAAAGGTTTGTATTGGAGCAAAGTCAAAGGAACCGATTTTGCCCGCGTAAACGAACCAAGCGAAGACTATATTTTACCGTTCGGAAAAGCCAACATCATTCAAGAAATTTGGGAACAAGAAACGGCCGAAACCATCACGATTATAACTTATGGAATGGGGGTTCATTGGGCGTTAAATGCTTCATCAAACATCAAAAATCAAGTCGAAATCATCGATTTGCGAACGTTGTATCCGTTGGATGAAGAAGCCATTTTCAAATCCGTTAAAAAAGCCAAAAAGTGTCTGGTTGTCACCGAAGAACCCACCAATAATTCGTTTGCACGCAGCCTAGCCGGGCTCATTCAGGAAAACTGTTTCAAACACCTCGATGCACCCGTGATGGTCATCGGTTCCGAAAATATGCCTGCGATTCCGTTGAATAGCACGTTAGAATTTACGATGATTCCAAATGTGGATAAGGTTCGTAAAAAGATTGACGAAATATTAAAATATTAACTACAAGCGTAAATTTATACTTTATAAATAAACAGAATTTTATATATCTAACTGAAACGTATTTGTCAAATACTCAATAAATCTGCACAATAAAAAAAAGAAGTTTTAAGTTGGGCTTTTTTTACTAATTTGCCACAACTTTATGAAACCAAAGTGGTACATATTTGTTTTTATATTTTTTTTGAGTTCCATTTTGAGAGCTCAACTTCCTAATTTATCATTTATCAATTTTAATGAAAAAGATGGTTTACCTGATAAATATATCTATAGCCTAACGCAAGACAAAAGTGGTTTAATTTGGTTAGGAACAGGTAGCGGTTTATACCAATTCAACGGAAAAAATTTTAAAAAAGTTAACAGTAATCAAGATAAAGCCGGACATCAAATTAATAATATTCTTCAGCATGTTTATTGTGATTATGATGGGAAATTGTGGTTGTCAAGTCTGAATGCTTTACAAAATTATGATACAAATACAGGTGAGTTTTTTTCAGTAGATTATTCTAATCCGTCCATTAATAAACTTGTAAATGCAAAACCTTCGAGTTTTTACAGAGATTCTAAAAAGAATTTTTGGGTTACAACAAAAGAATCCTTTTTTTTATTTGATGACAAAAAAAATGAGATAAAACAGTATTTCCCAAAAGGAGAATTTGTAAATTCTGAATCAAAGATAATTAATAAAATTATTGAAACTCCTGATGGAAAATTATGGGCTTTATCCAATAATGGATTGTTTGAATTTGATAAAAATGGCGTAAATAATTCATTTTTTAATGTTGAAAAAAATCTACCCAAAAAAAATAGTTTCTTTGATGGTTTTTATGACAAAAAACGAAATTGTATTTGGCTTGCTTGTGGTTATGATGGAATAACACAATTTGATTTGTCTTCTCAAAAATTTATTTTTAATGAATTAGTCGATCAAAAATCATTAAATGCTAATCCTTCAAATTTTATCACATTAATAGCACCAAAAGGTGAAAATGAAATTTGGTTTGTTTCCTATAATTTAGGAATTTATACAATTTCAAATAAACAATTTATCAGCTATTCTCCATCATTTAAAGATGAGTTTTCATTTAAGACTGTTCCTGTTTCGAAATTATTTCAGGATAAAGAGAATAATTTATGGATAGGTTCTTTTAATGGGTTATCCTTACTTCCTTGGCAAAATAATCAAATTAAAACTATTCCACTTTTTAATTCTAATGCAAAATATACTGTTGAACCATATGGAGTTTTAGATTATGAGGGTGATAATTACTTAATTGCAAACAACACAAGCAATGGTTTATTAAAATGGAATGAGAAATTACAACAATTATCGGTTATTGAAAACCCATTTTATAAAGGAAAAGCAAGAGCATTAAAAGGAATTCAATGTATTGCCAGAAATTTGAAAGGGGAAATATTTGCTGCCAGTGACGAGCATTTATTTAGATTTAAGCAAAATCAACTGTTACCTATTGCCATTCTTGACCAAAATGGAAAGTCACCTGTAAATGTAACCCGAATTATATTTGATGATGATGATAATTTGTATCTTCAATCCTCAAGAAATGGATTTTATTTTTTTGATATAAAAAAAAATCTTCTCAAACATTTTAATGTAAAAGATGTAGACAATAAAAGTCCGAATATTTCCTCTAATTTAATTTCACCAAGAATAATTGATAAGCAAAATAGATGTTGGTTTACCATGACCGATGGAGTATATTGTTGGTATAAAAAAAATGAAAAATTCGATCATTTAGCTACCGGTAAAGCCAATAATACTCAAGCTAAAATAGTTCAATCTGTAGATATTGTTGAAGATTATAATGGTCATTTTTGGATCTCTACCCATGATAACGGAATCTTCGAATTGATCATAAATGGGAAAGAGTCTAAATTAATCAATTATAACAAAGAAAATTCCGGTTTGCCCTCTGATTATTGTAGCCGTCTAGTAATAGACAAAGAAGGGTTTTTATGGGTTGGAACATTAAACGGATTGGCTAAGTTCGATATAAAAACGAAAAAAAACATCAGTGTTTTAAATCGTCAACACGGATTAGCAGAAAATAGTGCAATTGTAATGTTGAATTTACTTCCAAATGATAATTTGGTTGTTAATCATTATGGGATACTTTCCGTAATCAATTTAAAAAGTTATCAGAAGAACAATCAGCTTCCGAAAGTTATCTTTACTTCTTTAAAAGTAATGGATAATGCCGTTGATCAAAAGATGATAAATGAGGCATCCATTCAATTGAAGCACAGTCAAAATTTCATCAGTTTTGAATGGGCCTCTTCTATTATGAATAATGCTAATCAAAATCGATTTGCTTACCAACTTTCCGGAGTTGATAAAAATGGATAATTACAGAAAAGAATAATGTTTCTTATTCCAATCTGCAAGACGGTAATTATACATTTTCTGTAAAGTCTGCCAATAATGATGGTTTGTGGGGAGAAATTACAACATTTGAAATTAGGATTGCTACTCCTTTTTGGAAAGCATGGTGGTTTTATGGTATTATTTTGTTTATGATTGCTAGTTTTTTATTTGGATTACACCATTTTA
>JAFLBT010000064.1 GCA_017302935.1 Flavobacteriales bacterium
CAATGCTTTTGCTTGTTGCACTTTTTCAGAGGCTAATGCGATACGCAAGGCTTCTGCTTCTTTTTCTCTTCGGGTTGCTTCTGATTGAGCAATGGCAATTTTAGCTTCATTTTCCCCTTGAATCGCAATTGCATTGGCTTCGGAGGTTTTTACACGCGTATCTCTTTGGGCTTCTGCTTTACCGATGCTTTCATCTTTAAAGGCTTCTGCAATACTTACTTCTTTGTCTTTGTTAGTAATAGCAATTTTCACGTCACGATCTCTATGTGTTTCGGCAATTTGCACGTCTTTTTCACGATCAGCCAATGCTTTTCCGGTTTCCCCGATTTTTTCTTGCTCGGCTACAGAAATTTTAGCTTCATTAATTGCTTTTGCTGCGGCTTCTTTTCCTAATGCGGCAATATAGCCGGATTCGTCTTTAATGTCGGTCACGTTCACGTTGATTAACTTCAAACCGATTTTTTTCAACTCAGAATCCACGTTTTTGGAAATGTTATCCAAAAATTTATCACGGTCGGAGTTGATTTCTTCAATAGTCATGGTGGCAATTACCAAACGCAATTGACCAAAAAGAATATCTTTTGCTAACTCTTGAATTTGCTCCGGAGAAAGTCCTAAAAGACGTTCTGCAGCTGTATTCATACTATCTGTTTCCGTAGAAATCGCAATCGTAAAACGACACGGAACATCCACACGAATATTTTGTCTGGAAAGAGCGTTGGTTAAATTGGCTTCAATAGAAAGCGGTTTTAAATCCAAATACTGATAATCTTGAATGACCGGCCAGATGAAAGCACCACCACCGTGAACACATTTGGCAGAAGAGCCACCTGTTTTACCATAAATAACCAAAATTTTGTCAGAAGGACAACGTTTGTATCGTGAAACTAGTGTTACGAATAAAACAAAAAATACAAAAACAGTAACAACAATAATAATAAGTTCGGTCATAGAATAAAGTTTTAAAGTTTTTCGACAATTAATATAGTATTTTCAACAGCTGTAATTTTCACAACACTTCCGGTAGGAATTTTTTCAACAGATTCGGTCATTGCTTGTAGTTCATGAACTGAACCTTTTACACTGATTTGTACTTTTCCTAAACCTGATTTTAATTCCGGTATGGTTAAATAAACCGTTGCTGTTTGATTGATTGTGTGCTCAAATTTAAATGAATTGTCTTCACCTAATTTTAGAATTTGTTTGATAAGAATGAAAAACAACCCTATGAACACAATACCGACAACAACAGAAATAATAATTAAAATTGTTTTATTTTCTATTCGGTTATACAATGAAATTCCTGTCCAGCTGAAACCCAGCAAGAAATTAATTAAGTTTCTAAGCGTAAAGATTTCAAATGGCAAATCAGTATCTCCACTTTCAGAATCTATATCTGTTTCACTACCACTCAAACCTATAAAAGTCATAATGGTTTGCAAAAGAAAAAAGATACTGGTAGGCAGAGCAATATACCAATAGGTTTTAAGTAACGGATCTAATCCTTCAAAAAATTCAGTCATGTTATGTTAAAGTTTAGTTACAACTTTTATACGTGGAGTTTTACAAAATGTTACAAAAAAAGAATTCATTTGTAAGATGATGTTAATTCTACCCAATTTTTTAGTATTGTTTTTCCTTCCGGAGTTAAGATACTTTCCGGATGAAATTGCACGCCTTTAACATCTAAATGTTTGTGTTTAATAGACATGATTTGTTGTTCTTCATCAATTGAAGTTACTTCCAAAACTTCCGGAACAGCATCAGGATTCATTACCCATGAATGGTATCTTCCAACAAGAATATTTTTAGGTAAACCATTAAAAAGTGTATCTTCTGATAAAAGGGTAATTTCAGAAGATTTTCCGTGATGTACTTTGTTTAAATTAAGTAAATTACCACCAAATACTTCTGCAATTGCTTGAAGTCCTAAACAGATGCCTAAAATACTTTTTGACGAAGCATAGTGTTGTATTAATACTTTTAATAATCCGGCTTCTGATGGTAAACCCGGACCCGGAGAAAGTAAAATTTTATCGAATTTTTCAAGTTCATCCAATTCAAATTCGTCATTCCGATAAACGGTTACTGAGCAATTTAAATCCTCTAAATAATGGACTAAATTATAGGTAAAACTGTCGTAATTGTCGATGATGACTACTTTTTTCATATTGAATTTTAGAAAAGTAAAAGTAGCAATAAATTAACCTATAAAACAAAAAAAATCCTGACACTTTCGTATCAGGATTCAGCAATTTTTCCCATTTATGATTAGTACACTAAGTTAACCGTCAATTCGAAATTGTCATCGATAGCTTTATCACCTAAATTATCAAAGAAGGAACCTGAACCATATTTAATGTCATATTTTGTTCTGTCCACATTGAATGAAGTTCTAGCTGTTCCAGCACCAATTGCAAGGTCAAAAGTTACAGGTAATGTTTTTCCTTTGATGGTTAAATCAGCCGTAACGGTATAAATATCGCTTCCTTTTGCAGCAATTTTTTTGAATTCTAATGAAGAAGTACCAAATTTATCTACTCCAAAGAAATCATCAGCTTTCAAGTGACCTTCTAATTTTTCTTTTCCTTTTCCGGCTGCTAAGTCAGCCACCGCAATAGAATTCATGTCAACCACAAAAGAACCACCTTTTAATTTGTTTTTTTCGAAAACCAATGTTCCTGAGCTAAAGTTGATGGTACCATCATGTTGTCCTGTTACTTTTTTTCCAACCCAAGTAATTTTACTTTTTTCAAGGTTAATTTTTTTGTTTTGAGCAGTAGCCGTTAATGTGGTTGCTGCTACAAATAAAGCTAATGCAATTGTTTTTAAATTTTTCATTGTTTTCTAGTTTTAAAGTTATTGATTATAAATTGATAAATAATTCGTTAATAGGTTTACGCACTTTTGCGTAATGTTGCGTGGCATCTTCTTCATGACGATAACCGATAGTTGCTAATAATGAGGCGTTCAAACCTTTTGCGGGCAAACCTAAAATTTCATTCACTTTTTCCGGTTCAAAACCTTCCATTGGAGTAACATCAATTTTTAATTCAGCAGCAGCATTCATTAAATTAGCTAATGCTAAGTAGGTTTGTTTTGATGTCCACACATTGCGTTGTTCTTCCGTTAATCCTGTAATTTTCATTTTCATGAAATCGGCATAACCTTTCACACTTTCAACTGAAATCCCTCTGGTTTCAGCCATAAGATTGATATAATTGTCAATTTCAGTTTCTCCAAAATTAGTTACATTGGCAAAAACAAGTAGGTGAGAAGCATCCACAATTTGTGTTTGACCCCATGCAGCCGGTTGAATTTGTGCTCTTATTTCAGGATTTTCAATGATAAAAATTTTATAAGGCTGTAAACCATAAGAAGAAGTGCTCAATTGAAAGGCTTCTTTTAACGTTTCAAAGTCATCATTTGAAATTTTTTTGGAAGCATCAAACTTTTTCGTAGCATAACGCCATTTTTGATTGGTAATAAAATCGCTCATTTTTTTGAATTAAATTGTTCTGTATTTTTCTAATAAAGTGTTCAAATTTTCTAATTCTTCTGAAGATAGATTAGTAGCAAATAAACATTCGTGAGCCTCAATTTTGGGATCTAACTCTGCTAATAGTTGCAACCCTTTTTCAGTAATGGTCACTTCCATTTTGCGTCTGTTTTCTTCGCAAACTTCTCTGTTTACTAATCCTTTTAAAAGTAATTTATCTACTAAACGTGTCGTGTTACTCGTTTTAGCAATCATGCGTTCTTGTATCACACACATGTTGGCAGGTTTTCCTTTTTGCCCACGAAGAATACGCAACACATTAAATTGTTCAACTGACAAATCAAAGGATTTTAAAATCTCATTAAAAGCATCCGCAATCACATTTTGAGTGAACATAATGTTTAACACTGTTCGCTTTTCAACGCTGATGGGTGAATTGGATTTGATGATTTCTTCTATCTTCATTTGTAATTACAAAATTTGTATGTACAAATGTAGTGGTTTAACTTAATTGTATATACAAATGTCTATTAAATTTTTGTTAAAGATTTTTTAGCAGAGTGGTGAAGGCTTAATTTTATGGGATAATTGTACTGTAATGATACGAGATAAAACAATAATTTTATTAATTCTGTTTCAATTTGTATGCATTTTGAATGGTTTTTCACAAGAGAAATCTATTCCTAAACCATTAAAAGTATACGAAAAAGACGGAATTAAAGTAAAATCGTTTACTTTTGAGTATATAGAATCGTATTTAAATCAAAAGAATGATACGCTTTATGTCATAAATTTTTGGGCCACTTGGTGTGTACCGTGTGTAAAAGAATTGCCTCATTTTGAAAAGCTAAACCAAAAATACAAAAACGGAAAATTTAAAATGATATTAGTAAGTTTAGATTTTCCAAAAATGATTGAAAGCCGAGTGATACCATTCATTAAACAAAAAAAATTAAAAGCAGAAGTGATTGTTTTGAACGATCCTGATGCCAACAGTTGGATTGAAAAAGTAGCCAAAGAGTGGTCGGGAGCCATCCCAGCAACGGTTATATACAGAAATGATACGCGAAAGTTCTATGAACAATCCTTTACCGAACAAGAATTAGAAACAGAGATACAGTCATTTATTAACTAAAAATTGAAACGATGAAAAAATTTAAAATTGCTTTTTTTGTATTGACTATTGGAGTTATAACGGCTTTTACAACGTTGAATCCTAGTGGTTATGAAATTGGATCAATCGCCACCGATTTTTCACTTAAAAATGTAGATAATAAAAAAGTCTCATTAAAAGATTTTGAAGATGCCAAAGGTTTTATTGTCATTTTTACCTGCAATCATTGTCCGTATGCGGTGGCCTATGAAGATAGAATAATTGAATTAGACAATAAATTTAAAAAGTTAGGTTATCCGGTTATTGCTATTAATCCAAATAATCCGGAGAAACAAAAAGACGATAGTTTTGACAAAATGAAAGTTCGTGCCAAAGAAAAAGGATTTACATTTCCGTATTTATTTGATGATGGACAAAAAATTTATCCGCAATATGGAGCAACGAAAACTCCACATGTTTACATTCTACAAAAAACTGACAAAGGAAATGTTGTTCAATATATTGGTGCCATCGACGATAATCACAGTGATGCATCAGCCGTAAAACAAAAATACGTAGAAGAAGCAATTGATGCCTTATTAAAAAATCAAGAAGTAAAAGTAAAAACAACCAAAGCGATAGGCTGTTCGATAAAAGCTTAGGAGAGGTACCAAGGTGCTAAGGCACTGAGGGACTAAGGTAAATTTACTAAATTTGTATTTTATAATACTTACACCTCAGCACCTCAGCACCTCAGCACCTTAGTACCTCAGTACCTTAGCACCTTAGAACCTTAGCACCTCATAACTTCAAAAAAAATGAATCTACAACAACAACAATGGTGGGCCGATGCCCAAAACGATGAAAACGCAGTCATATTAGATGTTCGTACACCGGAAGAATTTGAAAACGGAATGATTCCAAATGCCATCAACATCGATATTTATAAAGGACAAGGTTTTATATACCTATTGGAAGAATTGGACAAATCAAAAACGTATTACGTCTATTGCCATGCCGGAAGTCGCAGTGCAAAAGCGTGTGAAGTCATGCAACATCTAGGCTTTGAAAAAACATTCAACCTTTTAGGTGGAATTTCAGCATGGAACGGACCGATTGTGGAACCAAACTAATTGATAAAATCGTATTTTCTATTCTTTTTTTTCATAATTTTATAATCAATAACCCAAAAAATAATCTTTATGAAAAAAAATGTAGGCAATACAGATCGCTTTGTTAGAGTCATGTTTGGCATCATACTGTTGATTTTATTTATGTCTGGTGCAATAGAAAACAACCTGGTACAATGGATTGTCTTGGGCGTAAGCTTAATTTTAATCATTACGGCTTTTGCCACTTTTTGTCCGTTGTATGCTTTGGTAGGTAAAAACACTTGCGAAGTGAAGAAAAAGAAATAATTTAAGGCTACCATAAAGAACTGAACCACGGATATTCGTGGTTTTTTTATGCAAAAAAGTGATAAAATAAGCAAACGATTTCCTATTTTAGCGATTCGATTCAATTACAATTTATGATTACAGAAGCCCAATTTCAACACGAGTTATACCTTATCATTCAAAACGGAATCAGAGAAGATATAGGCGAAGGTGATCATAGTTCCTTAGCTTGTATTCCAATCTCAGCGACTGGAAAAGCTAAACTTTTGGTGAAAGACAATGGAATTATTGCCGGAGTTGAATTTGCTAAAATGATTTTTAAACATGTGGATGCCGATTTAAATGTGGAAACTTTTATTCAAGATGGAAGTTCTGTCAAGTATGGCGATGTTGTTTTTCATGTTTCAGGAAGTTCTCAATCCATTTTAAAAGCAGAACGGTTGGTGCTCAATTCGATGCAACGCATGAGTGCGATTGCCACTAAGACCAAAAAATATGTAGATTTATTGGAAGGAACCCAAACAAAAGTATTGGACACCCGAAAAACTACTCCCGGATTTCGTGCAGCTGAAAAATGGGCAGTGAAAATTGGCGGAGGAGAAAATCATCGGTTTGCGTTGTATGATATGATTATGCTGAAAGACAATCACAATGATTTTGCAGGCGGAATTTCAAATGCGATTCAAAAAACGAAAGATTATTTAGCTGAAAATAAATTGGATTTAAAAATCATTGTGGAAGCCAGAAATCTTGCTGAAGTAGAAGAAATACTCAATAGTGGTGGCGTTTACCGTATTTTATTAGACAATTTTGATTATGAAATGACTAAGGAAGCAGTAGCTTTAATTGGAAATCAATGTCTTACAGAAAGTTCCGGTAACATTAATGAAAAAACTATTCGTCACTACGCTGAATGTGGGGTGAATTATATTTCATCGGGTGCGTTGACCCATTCGGTGTATAATATGGATTTAAGTTTGAAGGCTTTTTAGGAGTTTGGAGTATTCATTCCGAGGCTTCGGGAGTAGTTTTCAGTTGTAGAAGTAATTTAGTAATTAAAATCAGTTTTAACCAGCGTTTTGCTTTAATAAATCCGTTCCCATAGCAATCGGAATCTGCGTTCCAAAACAATTAAAAATAATAGTTCATAAGACAAAAACATGTCATTAGAAATAGAAGAAAAACTCGAAAAAATTCCGGTAATTAACCATTTGGTCAGGTTGATGAAAAATATCAAATTACCTTGGTTAGAGGGTTTGTCGTTTTATGATTTGATTGAGTTATATATTTTAGGTATTGCCAAAGGTGCTTTTTCGTATCGTGCCGGTGCCATTGCGTTTAGCTTCTTTATGGCATTGTTTCCGTTTGCATTATTTATACTGAATTTAATTCCGTTTATTCCGATTGACAATTTTCAAGTTGATTTTTTACATTTCGTAGAAGATGGTGTTCCGCCCAATACGTTTGAAGCCATTAAATCCATTATTGATGATATTTTGAACAATAGTTATAAAGGATTACTTTCTTCCGGTTTCATTTTGTCCATTTTTTTAATGTCGAATGGAATTAATGCTATTCTTGGCGGATTTGAAACATCTTATCACATTACCATTTCCCGCAGTTTTATTCGACAATATTTGATTGCATTAGGAATGTCGATACTATTTTCTCTTATTTTAATCATCACAGTTGCGGCCATCGTAGTTTCAGAAGTATTCATTCAGAAAATTCAATTGCATGAAATCGTTGATACCGATATATCATTGATTCAAATTATTCGATTTGGATTTGTTATCTTAATGATTTTAATCACGACATCGTTGCTTTTTAAATTCGGAACGAAACAAACCTCAAAAATTCCTTTCATCAGTATCGGTTCGGTTTTTACAACGATTCTAATTATTTTATCGTCTTATGTTTTCGGAATTTATGTGGTGAAATTTGCCAAATACAACGAACTTTACGGTTCAATCGGAACTTTGTTGATTTTAATGTTTTATATTTGGATTAATTGCATGGTTTTATTGTTGGGTTTTGAACTCAATGCGACTATCAATAAACTTAAAAGAAAAAACCTCTACGATTAATTTTCAACGCCAAAAAACGAATATATGCCTTATTTTGTTGAAGTAATATTACCAATTGCACTCGATAAAACCTTTACCTATCAAATTTCGGAGACAGAATTTCAGTTTATTCAACCCGGAATGCGAATTGCCGTTCCGTTTGGTAAAAATAAAATTTTCACGGCTCTTTCTATTGATACGCATGAAAATCCGCCAACCTTATATGAAGCAAAAGAAATTCATCAGATTCTAGATGAAGTACCAATTGTTAATTCGTTTCAAATCAAACATTGGCAATGGATTGCTTCGTATTATATGTGTAGCATTGGCGAGGTTTATAAAGCAGCTTTGCCATCGGGTTTTTTGTTGGAAAGTGAAACCATTATTTCCTTACGATCAAATGAGAACATCAACGATACTGAACTTTCTGATGATGAATTTTTAGTATTTGAAGCCCTTCAACATCAAAGTTCCATTAAGGTAAATGAAGTGGTTTCGATTTTGAACAAAAAAAATATTTTTCCCTTGTTGCAAAAGCTTTTGAACAAAAATATCATTCAATTGCAGGAAGAAATTCATGAGCAGTATAAACCGAAGTTGGTTCGTTACATTAAACTTCATCCAAATTATGCCGACCATGAAGCATTGAATGTTTTATTACAATCGTTAAAAGCGGAACGTCAAAAAGAATTGATTTTAGGATTTTTTCAATTATCAGCTACAGATAAAAAACCAATTTCGGCTAAACAATTGCTTGATTATACAAAAGTTGATAGTTCAGTTTTAAAAAAATTAGTAGAAAAAGAAATTGTAGAAGAATATCATTTAGTGCAAGATCGAACGGATTTTATTACTGATGTGGCAGAAAAATCAATCACGCTCAGCGAAATACAACAAAACACATTCGACGAAATTAAACAACAATTCCTGTCAAAAGAAGTGTGTTTGTTACACGGCGTTACATCCAGTGGAAAAACAGAAATATACAGTCAATTGATTTGGGAATATCTCGAAGCCGGAAAACAAGTTCTTTTTTTATTACCTGAAATTGCATTAACTACACAATTAGTAGCCCGTTTACGTCGCTTTTTCGGTAATAAAGTAGCCGTTTTTCATTCCAAATACAGCAATAATGAACGGGTAGAAGTTTGGAATCAAGTATTACAAAACTCTCCAAAAGCTCAAGTGGTAATTGGTGCTCGTTCTGCCATGTTTTTACCTTTTTCTGATTTAGGATTGGTAATTGTTGATGAAGAACATGAACCCAATTTCAAACAAACTGATCCGGCTCCCCGCTATCATGCTCGAGATGCCGTGACGGTTTTGGCAAAATTTCACCAATCAAAAGTGCTTTTAGGTTCTGCAACGCCAAGTTTGGAAACCTATTACAATGTGCAAAATCAAAAATACGGTCTGGTTGAACTTTTTCAACGATACAATAATGCACCATTACCGGAAGTTGTGTTGGTTGATTTGAAGGATAAATATTTCCGTAAACAAATGAAAGGACATTTCAGTGATACGTTGATTGAAGAAATTTCTACCAGTTTATCGTTGGGAGAACAAGTGATTTTGTTTCAGAATAGGAGAGGGTATGCACCTTTATTGGAATGTATGACGTGCGGTCACGTTCCTCAATGTCCGAATTGTGATGTAAGTTTGACCTATCACAAATTTAAAAATCAGTTGCGTTGTCATTATTGCGGACATTCGATTGCGAAACCAACCAATTGTCATCAATGTTCTAGTGTAGATTTGACGACCAAAGGTTTTGGAACAGAACAAATTGAATTAGAGTTAGCCACGCTTTTCCCCAATAAAAAAATTCAACGAATGGATCAAGATACCACTCGTGGAAAATTTGGCTATGATAAAATCATTGATAAATTCCAAAATCGGGAAGTTGATATTTTAGTGGGCACACAAATGCTCGCCAAAGGATTGGATTTTGATAATGTAAGTTTGGTAGGCATTTTAAATGCAGACAATATGTTGTATTTTCCTGATTTCAGAGCTTTTGAACGAAGTTATCAAATGATGGCTCAAGTTTCAGGCAGGGCAGGACGTTCAGATAAAAAAGGGAAAGTAGTCATTCAAACCTATAATCCGAACCACAACACAATTCAGCAAGTAACACACAATAATTATGTTGGGATGTACAAAGAGCAAGTTTATGAGCGTCAAATTTTCAACTATCCGCCTTATTATCGATTAATCAAAATTACGTTGAAGCACAAAGATTTTGAAAAAGTCAAAGAAAGTGCCCTATGGTTGTACCAAGTGCTGACTCAAAATTTGAAAACTCCGGTTTTAGGTCCCGAAGAACCAATGATTAGCAGAATTAGAAATGAATATTTGCGAACCATCTTAATTAAAATACCTGAAAATGTGTCACATGTTGAAACAAAAAAAACTATCCAGAAAATACTGAATAGTTTTGATGTGATTCCGCAATATCGTTCTGTGAAAAGAACGGTAAACGTTGATTTTTATTAGGCTATTGCCAATGCTTTTTTCAAATCGTCTTTTTTGTTTCGGCTTAACGGAATTTTTGTTACACCGATTTCAGCAAATTTACTATTGAAGCGTTCAATTTTGTCAATATTCACGATAAATGATTTGTGAACACGCAAGAAACGATCTTTTGATAAGTCATTTTCGAAGGATTTCATGGTAGAAAGTACTAAGTTACTATCTTCATCGGTTACTACTTTTACATAGTCACCATAAGCTTCAATCCATTTGATTTTAGAAGTATAAACTTTTAACTTTTTCAGATTACTCTTAATAAAGATGTAATCACCTTCTTCTTCTGTTACTTCATGACGCAATTTGTGCAATTCAATTGCTCTTTTTACAGCTGAATCAAAACGCTCTACTGAAATTGGTTTTTGTAAGTAATCGGTGGCATCATAATCAAAAGCTTTAACGGCATAATCCGCTTTTGAGGTGATAAAAATAATCTGAGGTTTGTTTTTTAGACCATCAAGGAAATCAAAACCATTAATAATTGGCATTTCAATGTCCAAGAAAATTAAGTCAACAGAGTGTATAGACATACAACTCTTTGCTTCTATAGCATTTGAAAAATCACCTATTAATGTTAGGTTTTGGTGATTATTCACTAGTTTTGTAATGATCATTCGTTGAATCGAACTATCATCTACGACAACACAATTTAGTTTCATAATACGATTAATTATAGATTTGGTGAGACAAACATAGTGCATTTCATCGATAAAAACTAATTTTTTTCGGTTTTTTTTGCGTTATGTCGATTTTTGTTGATTTGTGGTTGTTAATTAAAAATAAATGATTACTTTTGCACCCAATTTAACATTTTTAAAGTAAATTATTATGAATCATTATGAAGCTGTTTTCATCTTGAATCCCGTTTTATCTGAACAACAGGTAAAGGAAACAGTAAGCAAATTCGAAGATTTTCTTACGTCCAAAGGGGCACAGATGGTATCAAAAGAGGATTGGGGTCTAAAAAAATTAGCCTATGAAATCCAACACAAGAAAAGTGGTTTTTACCATTTATTCGAATTCAAAGCTCCTGCAGATGCAATTTTAGGTTTTGAAACTGAATTAAGACGTGACGAAAGAATTATGCGTTTCTTAACGGTAAGTTTAGACAAACACGCTATTTCTTGGGCAGAAAGAAGAAGAGAAAAATTAAAAGTTAAAGCGTAATCATTATGTCAACAATAGAGCAATCAGCAAAAGGAAAAAAAGAAGGAGATATCAGATATCTTACTCCTTTGAATATTGATACGAACAAAATTAAAAAATATTGTCGTTTCAAAAAATCCGGTATCAAATATATTGATTATAAAGATGCAGACTTTTTATTGAAATTTGTGAACGAGCAAGGTAAAATTTTACCTAGACGTTTAACAGGTACTTCTTTAAAATACCAAAGAAAAGTGTCTGTTGCTGTGAAAAGAGCAAGACATTTAGCGTTAATGCCATATGTGGCGGATTTATTAAAATAATAATTAATTAAGTTGTTGCCTCGCCATTGGTGGGCTAACTTCTACAAAAAAGGACATCAACATGGAACTAATCTTAAAACAAGACGTTCAAAATTTAGGTTTTAAAGACGATATCGTAACGGTTAAACCAGGTTACGGAAGAAACTATTTAATTCCTCAAGGATTTGCAACCTTAGCTACTCCTTCAGCAAAGAAAGTGTTAGCGGAGAATTTAAAGCAAAAAGCTCATAAAGAGCAAAAATTAGTGGATGATGCTAAAAAATTAGCAGAAACATTAAAAGCATTAGAAATTAAAATCACAGCGAAAGCTGGTGGTGAAAAATTATTTGGTTCGGTTACCAATATTGATATTGCTGAGGCATTAGAAAAAGCAGGTCAACCAATAGATAGAAAATTCATCACTTCAGGTACAGTGAAAAGAACCGGTAAATACAGTGCATCTGTTCGTTTACACAGAAATGTTGTAATTGACTTACCTTACGAAATCATTGCTGAATAATTTTATCAGTATAGCATATCAAACCCTGTCATTCGGCAGGGTTTTTTATTTTTATTTCGATTAGAAAATAAATCATGTACATTTGTCAAAATTTTTGAAATGGCACAATTTATCAAAATTTATCCGCAAAATCCGAACGAAGCAGCCATTGCAAAAGTAGTGAAGGTTTTGAAAGAAGGTGGTTTAGTTATTTATCCCACAGATACCGTTTACGGATTAGGTTGTGATATTACCAATACGAAAGCTTTAGAACGTATTGCAAAAATCAAAGGCATTAAACTTGAAAAAGCTAATTTTTCTTTCATTTGCCACGATTTGAGTAACTTATCCGATTATGTCAAACAAATTGATACCCCAACATTTAAAATTTTAAAACGATCTTTGCCCGGTCCTTATACCTTTATTTTACCTGGAAATAATAATTTACCAAAAGAATTTAAAAAGAAAAAGACGGTCGGTATTCGTGTGCCGGATAATGCTATTGTGTTAGAAATTGTCAAACAATTAGGCAATCCTATCGTATCTACTTCTATTCACGATGATGATGAAGTTTTAGAATATTCTACTGACCCTGAATTGATTTTTGAAAAATGGCAAAATCTTGTAGATGTTGTAATTGATGGTGGTTATGGGGATAATCAGCCGTCAACCATTATTGATTTATCGGAAGGTGAACCGGTTCTTATCCGTGAAGGAAAAGGTGATATTGATATTTTTTAAATAAAAAAAACGCCTCAATTGAGACGTTTCTTTACTTCATTCTTAGGTATTATTTGGATTGATTTTTCATTTCTTTTTCAATCATATCATAAAACTCATCAATTTTTGGCATTACGATGATTCTGGTTCTGCGATTAGCCGCTCTGTTTTCAACAGTATTGTTGGCCACTAAAGGTAAATGTTCACCTCTTCCCGCTGCAATCAATTGTTTTGGATTTACTTTATGTGTTTCAGTTAATACGCGAACTACGGCAGTAGCACGTTTTGCACTCAAATCCCAATTGTCAAGTAAAACACCATTTCTGTAGGGAACGTTATCGGTATGACTTTCTACCATACATTCAAAGTTGGGTTTGTCGTTCACTACTTTAGCAACTTTACCTAAAATTTCTTTTGCACGGTCACTGATTTCATAACTTCCTGATTTGAATAATAATTTATCTGCAATCGAAATCATCACCACTCCTTTTTCTACATTCACCTGAATGTCCGGGTCAGAAATACCAACTGCACCTTTTAAACTGGTAACCAATGCCAAAGTAATACTATCTTTTCGGGTTAAAGCATCTTGTAAACGGGATATTTTTAAATCTTTCTCTTTTAAACTTTCCAGTGATTTTTCTAAGTTTTCAGCACCTTTAGCAGATAACATGGTAATATTACCCACATTACTGATTAAGTCGGAATTTGATTTTTTTAAATCGGCAATCTGACTGTTTAACAAATCTTTTTCTGATAAGCACATGTTTAATTTAACAGTCGTGGAATTCAATAAATCTTGACATTCTTTGTTTTTGGCTTCTAACTCAGCGATTTTTTTCTTTGTACCGCAAGAGGTAAGCGTCAATGCTACAACGGATAATACTAAAACGACTTTTTTCATATGAATTGATTTTTGATTTTACAAAATTAACTTCTATCTATGGTTTACTCCAAATTAGAAATAGATAAACTATTGTTAATTTTTGTTTGCAAATATCGTGCTATTTTTGATGAAATAGTCGTAAACAATACTTGCTTTATGATAATAGTGAGCCTTATTTGTTGATTTTCTTTTCTTTACAGTTTTAAAAAATAATGCATAAAAAGAAAAATGAGCTTTTAAAATGGATATGAAATGCTTTAACTTTCCTTTGAATAGTAATTGAATTCCAGCAATACCATCTAAAATCAATCTTCCAAAAAGTATAAATAGTAATGTTTGAATAGGTAAATTTTTAGTGAGCATCAACAATGAATTTCTAAAATTCAAAAAAGTTTTTCTTGGATTGGAAGATGATAAAGTTCCACCACCTAAGTGATAAACGGTTGATTGTCCACAATAAAAAGTGTCGTAACTGCGATTGAAACTTCTCCAACATAAATCGATTTCTTCTTGGTGAGCAAAAAAATCGGTATCGAAACCCTTTAACTCACGAAACACATTTTTTCGAATAAAAAAGCATGCACCGGATGCCCAAAATATTTTTCGAGTGTTATTGTATTGTCCGTTATCCTCTTCAATTGTATCAAATATTCGTCCACGACAATACGGATAACCAAACTTGTCAATAAATCCACCACCGGCTCCGGCATATTCAAAATGAGTTTTCTTTTTGTAATCTAAAATTTTGGGTTGAATAATCGCCGTATTCGGATGTTGCTCAAAATGGGATAGAATAGGAGTGAGCCAGTTTTCTGTCACTTCAATATCGGAATTGACCAAACAATAGATTTCTTCTTCAATGTTTTGTAAACCTTTATTATAACCTTGTGCAAAGCCAAAATTTTCTTTGTTTTGAATGATTTGAACAGACGGAAAATCTTCTTTCAAAACCAATAAAGATTCATCTGTAGAAGCATTATCAATCACATAAACCGTTCCTTCTTGCGAATACTTGACCACCGAAGGTAAAAACTCTTTTAAAAGTTTAGCTCCGTTCCAATTCAGAATTACAACTGCGATTTTTTTCAAGATGATTATGTTATTGTGTTATAACTAGGAATATCTTTCAAAAACAAATAACTTTCCTTCTCCAAATCCATTTGGCAAAAATAGTGATTCAATCCGTTGGTAACCATTAAATAATTCGCTTTTAATGTCAAATTGTAACGGGCTATTTGATCAAAAACGTTTTGTGAAATGGCTACGTTGGGTTGTTTGCATTCAACTACTAAAAAAATAGTTCCATTAGGTTGAAAAACAACAATATCGTAACGTTTGGTTAAACCGTTAATTTTAATAACTTTTTCTACATTAATCAACGATTTTGGATAGTTTTTTTCGACCATCAAAAACTGTACTACATGTATGCGTACCCATTCTTCCGGAGTGAGTACCACAAATTTTTTCCTGATTTCATCAAAAACCAACAAGTTATTTTCACTATTTTTGAAGCGAAAGGAATAGTCGGGAAAATTAAGTTTTTGCATACCGCAAATTTACTTAATTAAAACAAACGACCAACT
>JAFLBT010000065.1 GCA_017302935.1 Flavobacteriales bacterium
CACAGGCTTGTGCAGTACATCCGGGTGTGTCATCTTTTGGATAAAAATACAGCACTATCCATTGTTTGCCAAGGTAATCCTGACTTTTAAACTCGTTGCCGTTTGTATCAACTGAGGTGAAATTTGGTACTTTATCCCCTACTTTCAATGGCATCTTAATTTCCTTTATAGGTTACAAAATTTCGCGGAGTTTCGTATAAAACAACTTCTAAATCAAGGGAATCTTTGATGTGAATTCGCAATTTATTCCATATTACCACGGCAATATTTTCCGCAGTGGGATTCAAATCGGCAAAATCCTGAACATCCAAATTCAAGTTTTTATGGTCAAACGCATTTTCTATGTGTTCTTTGATTAAATCGGATAGAATTTTTACATCCATCACAAAACCGGTTTCTTGGTCAATTTCTCCGGTTACACTTACGATCAATTCATAATTGTGTCCGTGATAGTTGAGATTGTTACATTTTCCAAAAACCAAATCGTTTTTTTCCATCGACCATTCCTTTCTATACAATCGGTGTGCGGCATTAAAGTGTGCTTTTCGGGAAACTGTAACTCTCATTTTATTGAAATTTGAAATTGAATTTTGTTATTGATATTTTACAGTTTATGATCTTCTAGATAATGGTAAAACTCATCAAAAATGATTTTAAACCAAACGGTGTAATTTTCAGATTGCGTTTGAATATCATCTCTGATGGCTTCTATACTCATCCACTTCCAACTTTCCACTTCATCGGGATTTATTTTTGGTGCTTCATTATAATAACCAATCATCACGTGATCGAGTTCGTGTTCGGTTAAACCGTTATCAAACGGAGCTTTATAGATAAAGTGAAATAATTCTTTCAATTCAGTCGTGAAACCCATTTCTTCGAACAATCTACGAGTTCCTGCTTGAATATTGGTTTCACCCTCCCGTTGATGACTACAACACGTATTGGTCCACAACAAAGGTGAATGGTATTTGTGATGAGCTCGTTGTTGCAACATCACTTCATTTTTATCATTCAATACAAAAACAGAAAAAGCACGATGAAGCACTGCTTTTTCATGAGCTTCGAGTTTTTCCATCAACCCAATTGGCTCGTCGTTTTCGTTTACTAAAATTACTTTTTCTTCTGTCATAGCTGATTTATAGCTCATCAAAGGTAAGAAAAAGTTCGTTTTTATTTAGTTTTATATGGAATTGTGAAAAGTTTAACGGGTGTTGAATCAATTTTAGTAATTCAAACTCTCCTTAATTTTCAAAGCACATTTCTCTCCATCAATGGCAGCAGAAACAATTCCGCCTGCATACCCTGCTCCTTCTCCACAAGGATACAAGCCTTTAATTTGAAGATGTTCTAAGGTTTGAGCATCTCTTGGAATGCGAACCGGAGAAGACGTTCTACTTTCCGGAGCATGCAAAATAGCTTCGTTGGTTAAATAACCTTTCATTGATTTTCCGAATTGCAAAAATC
This sequence comes from Flavobacteriales bacterium, assembly GCA_017302935.1. Lineage (GTDB taxonomy): Bacteria > Bacteroidota > Bacteroidia > Flavobacteriales > Flavobacteriaceae > Flavobacterium. The sequence goes on from JAFLBT010000065.1 coordinate 1,468, forward strand.
CTTCTCGCATGATTTGCGTTAAAAATCCGGGAAAAACTTGTCCCATTTCTACTGAAGTTGTTCCGGGAACATACGACGTTTTTGGAATAGATGAAGAAATTTTATTCTGTGTAAAATCAATCATTCGTTGAGCAGGAACTTTTTGCGTCTCTCCTGCCAAATGCCATGCTTTTTGTTCAATGGCTTTTTGAAATTCCATTCCGGCTAAGGGTCCGAATTTGGCAAAGGGTTTAAAATCTTCCAGTTTCAATTCTACCACAATACCGGAATTGGCAGTGGCTTGATCTCTTTTGGAAGGCGACCAACCGTTCGTTACCACTTCACCCGGACTGGTTGCACAGGGAGCAATTACGCCACCAGGACACATACAAAAGGAATACATACCACGACCATTTACTTGTTTCACGATAGAATATGGAGCCGGGGGCAAATAATCCCCACGAAAGTCACAACTGTATTGAATGCTGTCAATTAAAGATTGAGGATGTTCCGCACGAACGCCTAACGCAAAAGGTTTGGCTTCGATAAGTATTTTTTTTCTATCTAATAATTCAAAAATATCACGAGCGGAATGTCCGGTGGCCAAAATGACTTTATTCGCCGAAATCGTTTCACCTTTTTGGGTAACGATGCCTTGCATTTCATTATTTTTAACAATAAAATCGGTCACACGGGTTTCAAACAAAACTTGTCCGCCACATTCGATGATTTTTTCACGAATGTCTTGAATTATTTGTGGTAACTTATTGGTTCCGATGTGTGGATGAGCTTCTACTAAAATTTCGGGTGAAGCACCAAAACCCACTAACAATTGCAAAATTCTGTCTACATCACCTCGTTTTTTGGAACGCGTGTATAATTTTCCGTCGGAATACGTTCCTGCACCGCCTTCGCCAAAACAATAATTGGAATCTTCGTTTACGATGTGGTCAACGTTAATCGCTTTTAAATCACGACGACGACCGCGAACATCTTTACCACGTTCGATAACGATGGGTTTCAAACCTAGTTCGATGAGTTGAAGAGCGGCAAAAAGTCCGGCAGGACCGGCACCAATGACAACTACTTCTTTTTGATTGGTAACATTCAGATAATTGGGTAATTCTATTTTTTTTTCAGTGAAAGATTCTCCTTGAAAGAAAATCATCAACTTTAAATTGATTTTGATTGCCTTTTGACGAGCATCAATCGAACGTTTAAGAATGGAAATATGCTCCAGTTCATGCGTTGAAACCCGAATCATTTTTGCCACATGATCTTTGAGTAAAAAATCATTGGCAGCCACTTCGGGTGCAACTTGAATGAGTAGTTCTTTGGGCATTTTGAAATTTTATGGGAAAAGTTTATAGATATCTTCTCGCTTTGCAAATCTAGCAAATTGAATTATTTCTCCATCATAATAAAAACCCAAACGGTATTTTCCAATTCGTAAACGATAAGCCTCTGAATGTCCTCTCAATTTTTTCACTTGTAAAATATCTTCTAAACTGTCCGCTTTTTTAAAACTAGAAATTTGATGCAATATTTCGTTTTTAACTTTCGCATCATTTAATTTCTGAATGTCTTTTAAAAATTGTTTCAAATAAACAACTTCCATTATTGTAATGCTTTAAAAATCTCTTCCTCTGATACAATATCCTCACGATCTGCTTCTTGCATTAATAACAATAATCCTAAATCTTCTTTCTCTTCATCTGACAATTTTGAAAAGCGTTCCAATTCTTTGTTTTTAATATACGTTTGAATAGCTTTTTCCATTAATGCTTTTACACTAATATCTTCAAAAACAGATAAAAATTTCAATTTTGTTAATGTTTTTTGGTCTAAATCGATAAGTTTTCTCATGCTATATTTTTTTTACAAATATATACAATATATACTTGAATAATTATTCTTTTTCCTCAAAAGCTTTTAATGCAAACGAAGCAAGCCAATGTTCACCTTCATAATTTCCATCGACTACAGATGGAAGTGAAAAATTGAGGTGTTTATCGGCTAATGTCTTTAAGTGAGAAAATTGATTTGGATATAACTTAATTAAATGATAAAAATTCCAAGCTCGGCTGAAATTTAATCCATCTAGATGAACTAAATGACCATCTGCTCTGTCTGAAACTCGGGCAACTTCCCAAGTGAAATCTTTCTTAAAAATAGATTTATTAAACTTTTTCAACCAAGATAAAAATTCTTTTTCGGATAAAATTCTACTCATGATTCCGATTTCTTCCATGCATGGAGAGAGAAAATCGGTACCGCTGGGTTCCCAATTTAACGGACAATTTTCATCTGATAAAAATAATCGTTTGGCATTTTCGCTTATCAAATTTTGAAAATTTTTATTGTTTGAATAAACCGCATAATCCCAAGCAAATGTGAGTCCAAATGCCGTGTTATTGTGCGTTCCTGCTCGAACAGGATAAAGCAACTTTGGAAGAAATTCATGATAACGTTGCACAATCAAATCAGACAATGGTTTGAGATTTTGTGCTAATTCTTTGGCAAAAGGTTCTTGACTAATTTCTAGTTCTAATTGCAATTTTAATAACCAATTCCAACCATAGGTTCGTTCAAACGATTTTTCATGATTTTTAGAAAAATAGGCTACTTCAACTTGAATGTTTTCTTTCGACAAATTGGTTTTTAACTTTTCAATTATTTCATTTTTATTGGCCAAATCAGGAAAATGATTCAGCAAATACATTAAACTCCAATGACCATGCACAGACGAATGCCAATCGAAACAACCATAGAAAACCGGATGTAATTTTTTTGGTGAATGAATTTCAGTTGAATCCAACAACAACTGATTTAATTTATTCGGATACTCCTGTTGCAAACACTTTAGCGGAAGTGTAGCTAAATGATTGGCTTGTTGTAAAGAAAGTTGTTGAGCAATTATTCCATTAGAAAATAAAAGTAAACCAAAGAAGAATTTTTTCATAAAATGAATTTATTTTTGCAATAAAAAATGTCAAGAAAGATAAAATTAATTTGGGATTTTAGAGGTCCGGCTTCGGCAAAAACGGCAGAACATCATGAAATTCATTTAAAAGAATTCATCATTGCAGAAAATCTTCCTTTAAACATTACCGGTTTTGAAGTTTATAACGAAATGCAAGCCATTGCTTTTATGGTGGTAACCGATGAAAACATGATTGCTGTTCGCGATGCTTTGAAACCTCATCGAGGGGAATTGTATGAATAGTTTTCAGTCGCAGTCGTAGTTCACAGATTACAGTGACTGAAAACTGCGACTGAATACTAATTCGCCACTTCACTAATAAATTTAATTCGCATTAAACGAAGTTCTTCAATATCATAATCGCCATCAAATTCTTTTAGAGCGTCTTCTATTTTATCGGTTTCGGAATCCATAAAATACTCATGAATTTCTTCTTGTTGATCATCATCTAAAATTTCATCTATCCAATACTTAATGTTCAATTTAGTGCCGGAATAGACAATTTGTTCCATTTCTTTCAAAAGAGTATCCATCGTAAATCCTTTTGCTTTGGCTATATCTTCAAGCGAAAGTTTTCTATCAATATTTTGAATGATATACAATTTATTAGCAGAATTTGCTCCAGTAGATTTTACTACTAAATCATCAGGTCTAATGATATCGTTTTCTTCGACATATCGAGCAATTAATTCAATAAAAGGTTTACCATACTTCTTAGCTTTTCCTTCACCAACCCCATGCACATTACTTAATTCATCGAGAGAAATTGGATATTTCAAGGCCATATCTTCCAATGAAGGATCTTGAAAAACCACAAACGGAGGAACTCCTATTTTTTTAGCTTCTTTTTTACGTAAATCTTTGAGCATCGCCATCAATGCTTCATCTGCAGTTCCTGATGATTTTGAAGCCGTGATTATTGCTTCATCTTCTTCTTCACTGTATTCATGATCTTCTGTAACCGTGAATGAAGTTGGATTTTTTAAATAAGCAATTCCTTCATCAGCAATTTTCAATATACCATACGTCTCAATATCTTTTTTCAACAATCCGGCCACTAAAACTTGGCGTATTAAAGCCATCCAGTAACGTTCATCTTTATCGCTTCCATATCCAAAAAAATCTTGCGTATCGGTACGATGAGCTTTGATAACCGCATTAATTTTACCCATTAAGGTAAATACGATTTCTTTTGACTTATATAAATGTTTAGTATCGCGAACTACTTCAAGTAGTTTTACAACATTCTCTTTAGCTTCTGATTTTGGTTTAGGATTTCGAACATTATCATCCATGTCTCCACCTTCACCGGTTTCATTATCAAATTCTTCCCCAAAATAATGCAATAAAAATTTACGTCGGGACATAGAAGTTTCAGCATAAGCCACTACTTCTTGTAACAATGCAAAACCAATTTCTTGTTCAGCGACTGGCTTTCCGGACATAAATTTCTCTAATTTTTCTACATCTTTATAGGAATAATACGCCAAACAATGACCCTCTCCCCCATCTCTACCGGCACGACCGGTTTCTTGGTAATAACTTTCGAGCGATTTTGGAATATCATGATGAATTACAAAACGAACATCCGGTTTATCAATTCCCATTCCGAAAGCAATTGTTGCCACAACGACCTCAACATCTTCCATTAAGAACATATCTTGGTGCTTAGCTCTAGTTTTAGCATCTAAACCGGCATGATAAGGAACAGCACTAATACCGTTTACTTGAAGTACTTGTGAAATTTCCTCAACTTTTTTACGACTTAAACAATAAATAATACCTGATTTCCCTTTATTTTGTTTGATAAACTTAATGATATCCGTTTCAACATTTTTAGTTTTCGGACGTACTTCATAAAACAAATTCGGGCGATTAAAAGATGCTTTAAATGTTTTCGCATCTGACATATCCAGATTTTTCAAAATATCTTCCTGCACTTTAGGTGTAGCTGTTGCGGTTAAACCAATCACAGGAACATTACCTAAATGCTTGATGATATTTTTTAAATTTCGATATTCCGGACGAAAATCATGACCCCATTCAGAAATACAATGAGCTTCATCAATGGCTATAAAAGAAATAGAAACCGTTTTGAGAAAATCGACATATTCTTCTTTTGCGAGTGATTCAGGAGCCACATAAAGCAACTTTGTAATTCCTGAAGTAATATCTTTTTTTACTTGATTAATTTCTGTTTTAGTAAGTGATGAATTCAATACATGAGCAATTCCCTCCTCTGAGGAAACACTTCTGATAGCATCAACTTGATTTTTCATTAAAGCTATTAAAGGAGATACTACGATTGCCGTTCCATCTTGAATTAAAGCAGGAAGTTGGTAGCACATTGATTTTCCACCACCGGTTGGCATGATTACAAAAGTATTTTCTTTGTTTAAAATACTGGTAATAACCTTTTCTTGGAGACCTTTGAACTGATCAAAGCCAAAATACTTTTTTAATTCCTTATGAATATCAATTTCGTTGGGATTCATTCTTATGTATGGGTATTTTATTTTAAATTTGCATCCATAAAGATACAACTTTCTTTTATTCGTACAAATTTAAATTTATTCTGTTTTGATAAACAACGAAAAAATTTTATCCATCGCCAGAGAAACCATTCTAACAGAGAGCAAAGCCATCACACAAATGGCTGATTTGTTAACCGATGATTTTGCAAAATGTGTTCAATTGATTCATCAATCAAAAGGTCGATTAGTGGTTACCGGCATTGGAAAAAGTGCCATAATTGCTCAAAAAATTGTTGCCACTTTAAACTCTACTGGGACACCATCCTTATTTTTACATGCTTCAGAGGCAGTTCATGGTGATTTAGGAATGGTTCAACCAGACGATATTGTTATTTGTATTTCTAAGAGCGGAAACAGTCCGGAAATTAAAATTCTAGTCCCAATTTTAAATCGGTTTGGTAATACGTTAATTGCTATGACCGGAAATTTAACTTCCTTTTTAGCTAAAAATGCTCAATTTGTTTTAGATACAACGGTTGAAAAAGAAGCTTGTCCGAATAATTTAGCCCCAACAAACAGCACTACAGCACAATTAGTAATGGGAGATTGTTTAGCGGTTTGTTTAATGGAATTAAAAGATTTCAAAAGTGAAGATTTTGCGAAATACCATCCCGGTGGTGCATTGGGCAAAAAATTATTACTTCGCGTAAAAGACATGTTGGATGAAACAAAAAAACCAAGTGTTTCTCCAGAAAGCAACATTCAGTCTGTCATTTTTGAAATTTCAGAAAAGCGACTGGGTGTGACTGCTGTTGTTGAAGATGAAAAAATTATTGGAATTATTACCGATGGTGATATTAGAAGAATGTTGAGTAAAACAGAAACTATTACCGGAATTACCGCCAAAGATATTATGACTAAAAACCCTAAAATGGTTGAACCTAATAGCATGGTGGTTGAAGCTTTAAATATAATGGAAGACTTTTCTATTACGCAATTAATTGTTTCTGAAAACAACCATTATAAAGGAGTCATTCATTTACATGACATTTTAAAAGAAGGCATTGTATAATGGCAAAAAGCAATTTAAAAGAAATGTCATTTTTAGACCATCTGGAGGAACTGAGATGGTTATTAGTCAGAAGTACAATCGTGATACTGGTTTTGGCTACCGGATCTTTTTTTGTTAGTGATTTTATATTTGACTACATTCTTTTTGGACCGAAAAGTCCGGATTTTATTACTTATCGTTTTTTTTGTGATATAACTCAATTTTTTGGATTTCAAGATTCATCTATTTGTGATGTAAAAATGCCATTCATTATTCAAAACACGGATATGGGCGGTCAGATATCCTTTTTAATTTGGACCTGTATCACCACCGGATTCATTATTGGTTTCCCGTTTATTTTATGGGAAGTTTGGAAATTTATCAGTCCGGCGTTGTATGAAAATGAAAAAAAATACGCCAAGTTATTTATTTTCGTTTCTTCATTGCTTTTCTTTATAGGTGTTTTATTTGGTTATTACATTATAACACCATTATCGGTTTACTTTTTTGGTTCCTTTAGTGCAAGTACTGAAATTGTAAATGAATTTAATTTAGATTCCTACACCGGAATGATAAAAACTTCAGTTATTGCCAGTGGTTTGTTATTTGAATTGCCGATAATCGTTTATTTCTTAAGTAAATTAGGATTGATAACGCCAGCATTTATGCGTAAATATCGAAAAATTGCGTTGATAATTGTGTTGATTTTATCTGCCATTATTACTCCTCCGGATGTAATTAGCCAAGTAATCGTTTCTATTCCGATTATGATTTTATATGAAATGAGCATTTTTATTAGTGCATTTGTGACCAAAAAACAAGAAGTAAAAAAATAACTCGCTATGTCAGATTTAGTACAAGAATTTAATGATTACCGTTCAAAAATGAACGAAAAACTGTTGGCTGATAACAATTTGGTCATCAAACGTATTTTTAATTTAGATACAAATGCCTACTCAGAAGGTGCTTTAGATGTAAAAACAAAAGAACTTTTAGGATTAGTTGCTTCTACTGTTTTAAGATGTGATGATTGTATAAAATATCATTTAGAAACCAGTTACAAACACGGCATAACCAGAGAAGAAATGATGGAAGCTATGGGAATTGCCACTTTGGTTGGCGGTACCATTGTAATTCCTCATTTGCGAAGAGCATATGAGTTTTGGGAAGCTTTAGAGAAATAATGTGACAATTGGGCAATGAGCCAATGTGGCAATGTGGCAATGTGGCAATGTGGCAATGAATATAGTGCAAAATTAGTTGTTTTTAATTATATCCTAAATACTTTGACAAATTATCAAATTGGCTAATTGACTAATTGGCACATTCTCAAATTGACACATTCCCAAATGTTAATCAAAAAACAATAAAATTTGAACTGAAAATAAAATTTCTATTTTTACACACTATTTTCTCATTTGTCACATTGACAAATCGATAAATTGACAAATTAAACTATGAAATTAAGAGCCGAAAATATCGTTAAAACCTACAAAGGCAGAAGTGTTGTAAAAGGTGTTTCTGTAGAAGTAAATCAAGGAGAAATTGTAGGATTACTTGGTCCTAACGGAGCCGGAAAAACTACTTCTTTTTACATGATTGTTGGTTTAGTAAAACCAAATAGTGGTAAGATATATTTGGATGATATGGAAATTACCGATTTTCCTATGTACAAAAGAGCTCAAAACGGAATTGGTTATTTGGCTCAAGAAGCTTCTGTATTCAGAAAATTAAGTATTGAGGATAATATTTTAAGTGTTTTGCAATTGACAAAACTTTCTAAAGCAGAGCAAATTGCCAAAATGGAAAGTTTAATTGAAGAATTTAGTTTAGAACATATTAGAACCAATCGTGGTGATTTACTTTCTGGTGGTGAACGACGTAGAACAGAAATAGCTCGAGCTTTGGCAACTGACCCAAAATTTATTCTTTTAGACGAACCATTTGCCGGAGTTGACCCCGTTGCAGTGGAAGACATTCAACGAATTGTGGCTCAATTAAAAAATAAAAACATTGGAATCTTAATTACCGACCATAATGTACAAGAAACCTTAGCTATTACTGATAAAACCTATTTAATGTTTGAAGGTGGTATCTTAAAAGCAGGTATTCCGGAAGAACTGGCCGAAGATGAAATGGTAAGAAAGGTATATTTAGGTCAAAACTTCGAATTAAGAAAAAAGAAATTGGAGTTTTAATTTTTACTTGATAAGCATATACTTCAACATTTTTGGAGTTCCGTTATAAATATTTAAATCTACATTTCCTTTGATACCGGGAACGGAGCCTTTTTCGGTGAATTGCCAAAAAGTCCAATGAGGTTTGCAATCTTCTACAAAAAAATTGTAATTAGCAATCCAAAAAGTATAGCCTTTAAATTCATCCTCAAGAAAATCATTAAAATATTTTTCTCCGGAATAGATAATTGGTTTTATTTTGTAATGGTTTTCAACTTTTGTTAGCCATCGTTTTAAACCCACTTTTAAACTGTCCATAGATTGCACTTTTGGTAAATTTTCAATATCTAAAACAGGCGGAAAATCTCCTTTTTTTAAGCGAACATATTTGATAAAATTCTCTGCTTGTTGTATTGAATTTTCATTCGGGCGATAATAATGATACGCTCCACAAATGAAATTTGCCGCTTTGGCATTTTTCCAATTTTCATGAAAACGATTATCAAGCTTGTCTTTTCCGGCGGTTGCTCTAATAAAAACAAAATGCAATTGAAACGTATCTTCAACTATTTTTGCTTTTTCCCATTCAATTTGTCCTTGGTACTGTGAAACATCCAACCCAAAAACCATGTTTTCATGCCGTTTTAACACTTGAAAAATTCTGGCTTCTTCTACTTTTGTAGCTTTAGAATTTTCAATTTTATGTTTAGAACGAAAACTAAAATAATAAGCTAATGCATCCCGATAATGATAAGATGCTAAACCAATTGTAACAAGTAGTAAAAAGGAAATTAAAATAACAATCGCTTTACCTTTAAAAAAAGGTTTATGCTTTGTTGTTCTTCTTCTAGTTGAAGGTTTTCTTTTAGTTTGTTTTGCCATAGTGTGAGAAAAGCAAAACGTTTATGCTGCTATTTTATTTTGAATAACCGATAATGCTACATAACATAAAATGATGATTGGCAGAGCAATTATTTTTAAGAAAATCAGCAATAAAACCGTAATAATCAGAAAAATGATTTGAAACTTACTCTTTTGCCATGAAAAGTTTTTCATTTTGAGAGAAAACAAAGGAATTTCAGCATTCATCATATAAACACTCAACAAAGAAACGACTATTAAAAAATAGGTATTGGTTAAAAGTTCTGTTATAAATAAAACATCAGTAGTTTCAATTATAACGGGTAAACTTAGAATAAATAATGCATTTGCAGGAGTTGGCAATCCTATAAAAGAATCACTTTGACGGGTATCAATGTTAAATTTAGCCAATCGGAAACAGGCTCCTAAAGTGATAAAAAATCCAATTAAAGGGATAATGTGATTTAGTGGAAACAAATCATCAAGCGGAGAAAGTCCTTGATTTTGATATTTAAAAATTAACTTAAACATTACAAAACCAGGCACAAATCCGCTGGTTACCATATCAGCTAATGAATCTAACTGAACACCAAGTGGACTTTGAACTTTGAACATTCTGGCAAAAAATCCATCAAAAAAATCAAAAAATATTCCCAAACAAACAAAGAAAAAAGCCATAAAAAATTGGTCTCTTGCAACAAAAACTACGGCAATACAACCAGATAATAAATTAAGTAAAGTGATAAAATTGGGAATATTTGCTTTAATTTTCATAATTATTCTTTGAAAACAAAATTAATACAATAACTCGTAAACTAATACGTTTCTTAAATGATATTTTATAGCTTTTTAAAAGTTATGATATATTTAAAGAAAACATAAGAGCAAACAATTGAATTTTATCTATTTTTGAAAAAAAAAGAATTGTAGCTTTTTGAAAATTAAAATTGCTTTGACCAAAAACGTATTAATTATCCTTCTACTCCTACCGGGATTGGCAAACAGTCAAGCTGTACGCAAATATTCAAATGAATTTATGAATATTGGTGTTGATGCAGCGGCTTTAGGCATGTCTAATGCGGTGACTGCAAGCACAAATGATGTAAATTCCGGATATTGGAATCCTGCAGGTTTGATGGGACTTGAAGATAGTCAAGGTGCTTTAATGCACGCCAGTTATTTTGCTAATATTGCTCAATATGATTATGCCGCTTTTGCCAAACCTATTGATGATAGAAGTGCTTGGGGAATTTCACTTATTCGATTTGGAGTTGATGACATTTTGAACACAACACAACTAATTGACAGCGAAGGAAATATTGATTATAACCGAATTAGTAAATTTTCAACAGCCGATTATGGAGTTACTTTTTCGTATGCAAGAAGTTTACAAGTGCCCGGATGGCAGTATGGTGTAAATGCAAAAGTGATTAGACGAGTAATAGGAAAATTTGCCAATTCATGGGGTTTTGGTTTTGATGCAGGAATTCAATTTGAGAGAAATGATTGGAAAGTAGGTTTAATGGTCAGAGATATTACAACAACATATAACATTTGGAATATTGATGAGGATGAATTTGAAAAAATTTCCAATGCGATTCCGGGAGAAAACCAAGATTTGCCTGAAAGCACAGAAATTACTTTACCAAAAGCCCAATTGGGTATTTCGAGAAAATTTGAATACCGATATGATTATTCTATTTTAGCAGCTTTTAATTTGAACATGCAATTTGCACAAACAAATGACATTATTTCTACCTCAGCGGTTAGTATTGATCCGGCTTTAGGTTTTGAATTTGGATATACTGACATGGTGTTTTTGAGAGCCGGAGTAGGAAATTTTCAACAAGTTAGACAATTAGATGATTCTGAAAAAATTGGTTTTCAACCAAATATTGGAGTTGGTTTTAAATATAAAGGCATTCAAGTTGATTATGCCTTAACGGACATTGGAGACCAAAGTGTTGCTTTATATTCCAACATTTTTTCTGTTAAAGTTGATTTAGGTATTTTTAGATAAGCCAATGAAAACAAAAATACTTTACCTCTTTTTTTTGATGATTTCTTTGGTATCCAAAAGCCAAAATTATCCGTTGTCAGAGCAATCGAAAATTAGTGTTATTACTTGTGACAAAGGAGATGAATTACATTCTCTTTTTGGTCATACAGGCATACGGATTCAAGATCCGAACAGGAATATTGATACGGTTTTCAATTTTGGAATGTTTGATTTTAGCACGCCAAATTTTTATTTGAAATTCGTAAAAGGCGACCTTCAGTATTATGTTGATCAAGCTCCTTTTGAACATTTTTTATATGCCTATCGACTTGATAACAGGAGTGTTTATGAGCAAGAGTTAACATTATCACTTGAACAAAAGCAACAACTTTTTGACCAATTGACCAAGTCATTATATTCTGATGATAAATTTTATACCTATAAATTTATTGATAAAAACTGTACAACTATGGTTGTAGATCAACTCAATACAATTTATGGAGAAAATATTATTTTAAAGACCGATGAAAAAAACAGCAGTTATAGAAAGGTATTAAATCCATATATGGATAATTTATATTTTGAAAAACTTGGTATCAATATTATATTTGGTTACAGAACAGATGAAGCAGCAGAACAACTATTTCTACCCATAGAATTGTTTAACAGTTTACATAAAACAACCTTTCAAGGTAAAAAATTAGTTAATAAAGAAACCATACACTTTACAAGAGATTCTTCCATTAAAACCCAAAGTTGGTGGAATAAATCGTTGTTATTATATTTCGTTCTTGGATTAATTTTACTGTTAAGAAGTAAATGGGTTTTCTATGTTTATTTGACTATTGCCGGGTTGTTGGGTATTTTTTTATTAACTGTAGGTTTTTATTCAGATCACAGAGAGGTTTTAATGAACTATAATGTTTTACTATTTAATCCGTTTCTTCTTTTTCTGATTTATTTTTATCGAAAAAAGAATAAAAAGTGGTTGGAAATAACTGAAAAAATCCTGGTTGTCTGTCTTTTTACTTATATACTATTTATGCTTAACAAAGCCCATTTAGGTATAATGGCTCCTTTTATCTTAACGCACATTCTGATTTTTATATTTTTTCACAGACGTTTTAGAAAATTATTGACCACGAAAAAAAAGTATAGTACTTAAGGTTTTTATCAAAATATTAAGGTCTAAAAAGACACTTCTGTGCTTAATGTAGTATAAATCGTATTGAAGTTTGATAAGACTATCATCAATAGAATCACCATAGCTATAATTTACTTGTGCCCAACCGGTAAGCCCTGGTTTAACTACGTGACGTGTTTGATAAAATGGCATGACTTCGGCAATTTTATTCACAAAAACGGGTCTTTCTGGTCTTGGACCAATAACAGCCATGTCTCCTTTTAGAATATTATAAAATTGAGGAAACTCATCTAGTCTTGTTTTTCGCAAAAATTTTCCAAATGGAGTAATTCTTGCATCATTTGTGGTTGCAAAAACGGCACCTTGCGATTCTGCATTTTTAACCATTGTTCTGAACTTAAAAATTGAGAATTCTTTCCCATTTTTCCCTACCCTAATTTGTGTGTAAAACATTTTTCCTCTATTTCCACATAAATTTCCAATAAAAATTAAAGGAAAAATAACTATGCCAACACTCAAACCTAGAAGAGCGATTATTATTTCAAAAATACGCGTTGAAAGTAAATATAATTTGTTTTGATTACTTCTACTAAAAGGAAAATATTTATAAAAATCTCTTGAAACAAATTGTACCGGTATGCGTTGTGTTAATGATTCATAAACCTGTGTATATTCACGTATTACAAAACCATTTTCTAAAAGAAATAACAATTCATTATAAAGTGAAACAGTTATCTCATCAGTATTTTGTGTTGCAATTACAATTTCAGAAATAGAAACTTTACGAATAAATTTCCTTAAGTTTTCTAATTGTAATACCTTAACTGTCTTGTTTTCTAATTTATACTCTTTTGCATCATTAGGATTCACAACCGCTATAATAGAATAATGTGGATCTATACTTTTTAACCCAGCAATTAATTCATCTGCTTGTTGATTTTCACAAATCAATATTACTTTTTTCTGAAATCGTTGAGACGCTAAAAATTTTTGATAAAAAATTCTCCAAATAAGCAATGCAAAAAATATGGCTAGAAAAAAATATAAAATTTGTATACGATTATTAGGAAGAGCCGGTGTAAAATAAGGCGTTAATAAATAAGCCAAAACGGTAGTAACAGTAGTCAACACTATACTTCTGATAATTTGAAACTGATTACTTGCTATTTGCAAATTATACATTTCAAAAATAGTTCCAATAAAAATAATATAAATACCTAATAGTATTGTCCAATAGAAGTTTGAAGGAGTGATGTTAAAATAATCGAAATTAAACACTTCACCAACAATATATAAAGCAAAAACAACAAAAAGTACGTCAAAAACTCTTAAAAGAATTTTTCGTTCTGAAACTTCGAAGTGAATTTTCTTTTTACTTTGCATGTTGATTTTTTGGCAGTTAAATTAAGCATGCAATTTA
>JAFLBT010000066.1 GCA_017302935.1 Flavobacteriales bacterium
CTTCAATGTTTTTTCTACTATCACCGCTAAATAGGTTGATGTTTTTCTCCCATAAATTATAAATTCCTTGAAAGTCATATCCCATACCAATAGGAAAACTCATCGGTGTAACTTTTAGTTGAAGCTTTTTTTCTACTTCATCCATCAAATCAAAAGCGTCTTTTCCTTCACGATCTAATTTATTGATAAAAACAATCATTGGAATGTTACGCATTCTACAAACTTGTACTAATTTTTCCGTTTGCTCTTCTACCCCTTTTGCCACGTCAATTACTACAATTACACTGTCAACGGCAGTCAAGGTTCTAAAGGTGTCTTCAGCAAAATCTTTGTGACCAGGAGTGTCTAAAATGTTGATTTTTTTATCTTTATAATTGAATGCTAAAACAGAAGTAGCAACTGAAATTCCTCTCTGACGTTCAATTTCCATAAAATCGGAAGTGGCTCCTTTTTTGATTTTATTGTTTTTAACCGCACCCGCTTCTTGGATTGCTCCACCAAAAAGCAAAAGTTTTTCAGTTAAGGTAGTTTTACCCGCATCGGGGTGAGAAATAATACCAAAAGTTCTTCTTCGTTTAATTTCGTCTGTAAAATTCATATCCGTCTTAAAAAGGTTTGCAAAAATAGTGTTTATTGCTTGAAAAAGAATAAACATTTTTCGTTAATAAATTTTTGTTAATAGTTGAGCGTATTCTTGTATAGTCTGTCTTAATTGTTAATTTTGTGAGTTGCATAAATAACAACAAAATCTAACTTTAAACCGTAGTCTTATACATTTTACAAAATGAAAATAAAATCTTTTTATGTTGCTTTTGCTTTATTGATTTTCGGATTAAATTTTGCTCAAACAAACAAACAAGTTCTTTTTACCATTGACGATCAGCCTTACTATACAGATGAGTTTATTAGGGTTTACAATAAAAATTTGGATTTGGTGAAAGATGAATCACAAAAGGATTTGGATCACTATTTTGAATTATTTATTGGTTACAAATTAAAGATTAATAAGGCTAATAAGTTAGGTTTGCAACACAATACGCAATATCAAAGTGAATTAAAATCATATAGAGGTCAATTGGCTAAAAATTATTTGACAGATTCAAAAGTGACCAAAGAATTGTTGGAAGAAGGATATGCTCGCTCATTAAAAGAGGTAAATGCTTCTCATATCCTTTTATCATTAGAAGAATCTGCTAAGCCGGAAGATACGCTAAGAGTGTATAAACAAATTTTAGAATTGCGAAAACGAGCTTTGAATGGTGAAGATTTTGGCAATTTAGCAATGCAATTTTCTCAGGATCCTAGTGCAAAAGAAAACAAAGGTAATTTAGGTTATTTTTCTGCTTTTAGAATGGTTTATCCATTTGAAACCGCTGCATTTACTACTCCAAAAGGAGAGATTTCCCTTCCTGTACGAACGCGTTTCGGATATCATTTGGTTAAAGTGAATGATATTCGTGACAATAGAGGAGAAGTTACGGTAGCTCATATTATGTTGATGAATCCGACAGACGATAATCCGGATGAAATGGAAAAAAATAAAACAACCATCAATGAAATTTATGCTAAAATTCAACAAGGCGAGGAGTTTGAAGCGTTAGCGAAACAATTTTCACAAGATAAATCATCGGCATCAAAAGGAGGTTTGTTAAATCGATTTGGATCAGGACAATTGAGCTCAGAAGAGTTTGAAAACACTGCTTTTTCTTTGAAAAAGAAAGATGAAATTTCAAAACCATTTCAAACACAATTTGGTTGGCATATCATGAAACTAATTGAAAAGCATCCTGTAAAAACTTTTGATGAAGCGAAGGGAGAAATGGAAAATAAAATCAGTCGTGATGAACGTTCCAGAAAGATAACGGAATCATTAAACGAGAAACTAAGAGCTAAATATAAGGTAAAACGAAATGATGTTTTGTATGCTAAAATTAAGAAATTGGTTGATAATCGTTTTTATGAATCTAACTGGGATTTGCCAACCAATATGAAAGATTTTAATGGTGAGTTACTTTCTTTTGAGGACAAGAAGGTTTATGGAAGTTTGTTTTTAAACTATATAAATGCACAACAAAAAAATCCGGTTCAACCCAGACCTATTGGAAAATTAGTAGATTATCATTATCAAAATTTTGTTGATTCAGAATTAAATTTATACTATAATGCAAACCTAGAAAATGAATTTCCTGAATTCGCAGCCGTTATGGAAGAATACCGTGATGGTTTATTGTTGTTTGATTTGATGGAAAAAGAAATTTGGGAAAAATCAAAAACGGATACGTTAGGAATTAAAGCATTTCATGAAGCAAATAAGTTTAAATATTTATGGAAAAACCGTTATGATGTGGTAATTGTGTCTACAACTAAAGCAGATGTAGCCAAAAAGGCACATAAGTTGTTGGCAAAAAACAAATCAATGGAAGAAATCAAGACCACATTAAATACGAAAGACATAATCAATGTAATGGCCACCGCAGGAACTTTTGAAGAAGGAAATGATGCTTTACCAAAAACTATTCCTTTGAAAAAAGGACTTTCCGAAATTAAACAAGAGGGCAATTATTTTTACATAGTAAAGGTGAATGATATAAAAGAAGCCGGACCAAAAACATTAGAGGAATGTAAAGGTAGAGTGGTAAATGATTATCAACAATATTTAGAAGAAAACTGGGTTTCTAACCTGAAATCTGAATTTACGGTGAAAACAAATCAGGATGTTTTTGCGGCTGTAAAAAAACAAATTAAACAGTAATGATTCGATTGGGTGTAATGAGTTTTCTTTTGTTTTGTTTGGCCTCGTGTTCTTATTTTACACCAGAAGCCAAACCGGAAGCCATTGCCCGAGTTGGTGAAGAGTATCTTTTTAAATCGGATATAGCCGAATTAATTGCTCCCGGAACCAGTAAAGAAGATAGCATCACAATTGTTCATAGTTTTATTGATCGATGGGCAACGCAAAAGTTGTTGATTAAAGCAGCAGAAGTCAATATTAGCAAGGAGCAACAAGTTTCGTTTAATCAATTGATCCAACAATATAAAGCTGATTTATATACAAAAGCGTATTTGGAAGAAATGGTTAAAAGGGAGGTGGATACCGTTGTGTCTAATGAAACTTTAAAAAAGTATTATACCGAAAACAAAGAGAATTTTAGAACAAGTGGTTCATTATTGAAGTTGCGTTACATTCAATTACCTAAAGACCATCCAAAATTTGATTTGATAAAAAATAAGTTTTTTGATGGGAAAAAGCAAGACAAGAAATTTTGGGAGACCTATCAGTTGCAATTAAAAAGTTCTGCTTTAAATGATACTGTTTGGGTTGAAATGAACCAAGTATATCAAAAACTTCCTTTTATCACTCCGGAAAATAGAGAGAATTTTGTTGCTTCAGGAAAATCGATTCAACAAGCGGATTCGTTAACTGTTTATTTTGTTAAAATTGGTCAAGTGATTGATAAAAATCAGATTTGTCCTTTTGACTATGTTAAAGAAACGTTGAAAGAACTTATCATAAACCAAAGAAAATTAGAATTAATAAAAAAAATTGAGAAGGAAATTACAGATGATGCCATTAAAAATAAAAAATATGAGAAGTATAAATAAGGAGGTTGTTACAGTGTTTTTGTTGATTTTTGCTGTCTTTTTTACCCATGCCCAAGAAATTATCATGGAAAATACACCAGTGAAGAAAGACACTGTAAAAAATTATAAAAGAAAAAAAGTTGATGGTGTTATTGCTACAGTTGGCGATTATATTATTCTGGATTCCGATATTGACATGGAATACATCGAATTGTCGAGTCAAGGTATTTCAATTACTGATATTACGCGTTGTCAATTGTTAGGAAAATTAATGGAAGATCGTTTATATGCTCATCAAGCACTTCAAGACAGTACGATTGTTGTCAAAGATGCTGAAATTAATGGGATGATGGAGGAAAGAATGAACTATATGTTGGAACAAATCGGTAGTTGGGAAAAAGTACTTAAATACTACAATAAAAAGAGTCAAGAAGAATTTCGTTCTTTCTTTTTTGATGTGTTAAAGCAAAACAAGCTTTCTACAGAAATGCGAAACAAAGTAGTAGAGAAAGTTGAAATCACACCTGAGGAAGTAAGAAGTTTTTTTAAAAAAATTCCTGCTGATGAATTGCCAATTTTTGGGGCTGAGTTAGAAGTTTCTCAAATCGTAATTGAACCAAAAGTTTCTGATGTTGAAAAACAGAAGGTGATTGATAAACTAAATGAAATCCGAAATGATGTTTTAGTAAATGGAGCTAGTTTCAGAACCAGAGCAGTATTGTATTCTCAAGATCCCGGTTCAAGAGCAAGTGGTGGGTTTTATAAAATGAATCGAAAAACACCTTTTGTAAAAGAATTTAAAGAAGTAGCTTTCAGTTTGAATGAAGGAGAAATATCGAAACCTTTTCAAACGGAATTTGGTTATCATATCATTTTAGTGGAGAAAATTAAAGGTCAAGAGATTGAATTACGTCACATTTTATTAACGCCAAAAGTGTCTGATGAGGCTCTCAAAGAAGCAAAAGAAAGAGCCAATTTAATCAGAAAACGAATTGTAGATAAAGAAATTACGTTTGCTGAAGCAGCAAGAAGTATGTCTGATGAAAAAGAAACCCGAACCAATGGTGGCGTTTTATTGAACCCAAAAACACTTGATCCAAAATTTGAATTGACAAAAATGGATCCAACGTTATATAGTCAAGTATCCAATTTAAAAGAAAATGAAGTTTCATTGGCTATTTTAGATGAAGATCAAAAAGGAACCAAGAAGTATAAATTATTCATGGTTTCAAATAGAGTAGATTCTCACACGGCTGACTATGCCAAAGATTACATTAAAATCAAAGATTTAGCCTTGAAAGAAAAACAATTTGATGAAATAGGAAAATGGTCTAATGAAAAAATCATGGAAACCTATATTCGTATCAATGGTGAGTACAGAGATTGTGAGTTCACAAGTAACTGGTTAAAAAAATAATTTTCGTTTAAAAATATAAATATCCTTTTTATGTCTGATGTAGCTGCTATTCAATCTCTGGTTCAAAAGCGTAATGAACTCAAAGCGGAAATTGCCAAAATTATTGTGGGTCAAGATGCTGTGGTAGACCAAATTCTGCTGAGTATTTTTTCGGGTGGGCATGCCTTATTGGTTGGTGTTCCCGGTTTGGCTAAAACCTTAATGGTAAATACCATTGCTCAAGCTTTAGGATTGGATTTCAAACGTATTCAATTCACACCTGATTTGATGCCATCCGATATTTTAGGAAGCGAAATTTTAGATGAAAACAGAACCTTTAAGTTTATCAAAGGTCCCATTTTTTCCAATATTATTTTGGCCGATGAAATCAACAGAACACCGCCCAAAACGCAAGCGGCACTTTTAGAAGCCATGCAAGAAAGAGCGGTGACCATTGCCGGTCAAAACCATAAATTGAGTTTGCCTTATTTTGTTTTAGCCACTCAAAACCCAATCGAGCAAGAAGGAACTTATCCTTTGCCGGAAGCTCAACTTGACCGTTTTATGTTTTCAATAAAATTGGATTATCCTTCTTTTGCAGAAGAAGTACAAGTGGTAAAAAGCACTACTTCTGATGATAAACCGTTAATCAATGCTTTGTTTACAGCTCAAGAAATTATTGATTTTCAACATTTAATCAGACGAATTCCGGTAGCCGATAATGTCATTGAATATGCAGTTACTTTGGTGTCAAAAACACGTCCGGATAATCCAATGTCACCAGAATTGGTTAAAAATTATATTGATTGGGGTGCCGGACCTCGTGCTTCACAAAACTTAATTTTAGCCGCTAAGGCCAATGCGGCTTTCAATGGAAAGTTTTCACCGGATAGTGAAGACGTGAAAGCTGTAGCTGAGGGAATTTTGCGTCACAGAGTCGTGAAAAATTACAAAGCCGATGCAGAGGGACTAAGTATTGAAAAAATTATCAGTCAATTAGTGTAGCCACCTTTTTTGTAGGATGCTGTCCATTTCTTTATCATAAAAGAATAAAAACATGCTTCCCATCATATCTTGTTCTGTGGCAGAAGTGTTGTTGACTTCTAAAACTATTTCATAGTCCTGATTGGCATACAGCCAAATGCCTTCTTTTGAAGAAAAATTCTCTATTTTTTTGAGTCCAATGCTATTTTGATGGTTGGTAATATCGCTCACAAATAGCGGTTGTTGAGTAGTTTTGTTAAACAACATGATTTTGGTAGCAAACGGATGCACATGAATGGCCGCTGCATGAAGTCGCAGACTATCTTTTATTTCCAATTGATGGTTGATGTTACTTCTGTATTTGTTTTTTCCTATCGGAATGACCCAATGTCCGGATAGTTTATTCCCTTTCCCGTCATCATAACTATGATTTTTGGTTTCTACCGGAATACAAAAATCGGTTCCCGGGTCAATAGGACTTTTATAAGGGTCATATTGATCATACGGAAGCATGATAAAAGCCGTTTTACTCATCAAAGGTTTGAGGTTTTGTTTTTCATCATAGGCAATCGTAACCTTATGTTTCACTTTATAATACGCATTTTTGATATTGTGATTTAAGGTTTGCGTGGTAACATACAATAAATCATTACCCTTCATCGGCACTCCAAAACCTTCCGGAAAAGTAAACGTTTCCATTCCATGCGAAAGAGAAGTTAGTCTGGGATATTGTTTGCCAATTCGATGCTCTAATCCAAAAGTTGAATAGTATTTGATATCATTAATATCTACATTCATGTGACAAATAAAATCATTTGACATTTTTTTACCAGTTTTTGCATCTTGAGCTTCCACTTTAAAACCGGTAATCCAAAGCAAGGTTGAGTCTTGAGAAAGCATCACATAGTTGGACGCTTTTGGACCTTCCATCGATTTATAGATATCATCTACAATAAAGGTAGGTGAAAGCATTTTATAATCTTTTGTTTTATTTTCAACCAACCATTCACTATCAACTAAACCGGTTTTATGCAATAGAGTAGTTTTTACAATGGCTTTATGACGGGTAGAAAGTGTAAAATACCAAATTGTTCCCACAAGAATGGAAAGAATAAATAGAACAATTGAAAATTTGAATATCTTTGATTTTATCATAAAAAAAATGTACTTCAAAAATACATAATTTAGTGAGGAAAATCATCATGGAAAATAAAAAGCGAATTTTCGGATTGGATTTGATGAGAGCCACGGCCATTTTGATGGTATTAAGTTCGCATGTTTTATGGATTTATCCTCACTCTAATAGTTATTTTTCACAACTTTTTCAGGTTTTTGGCTATTTAGGCGTAGAATTGTTTTTTGTTTTAAGTGGTTTTTTAATTGGAAAAATTCTTTACCGCCTCTATCTCGAAAATGATTTTACTTTACACCATGTTATGACTTTTTTAAAACGGCGATGGTTGCGTACATTACCCAATTATTACTTGGTTTTAATGCTCAATATTTTTATCAGTTTTTTAATCGGATATACCATTTCGGATGTTTGGAAATATTTTTTCTTTCTACATAATTTTTTAGCTCCTATGTCTTCATTTTTTCCTGAGTCATGGAGTTTGTCAGTTGAAGAATTTGCCTATTTGTTATTGCCATTTGCCTTATATTTTAAAACGAAAGTAGTTCAACCTAAAAACAAAGCTAACTTCTTTTTATGGGTAATACTTGGTTTGATTTTTTTCTTTTTTTGTGCCAAAGTATATTATGCTTTTACTACTACAAACACCACCTTATCGGAATGGAATACGGGGATTAAAGCAATTGTAGTATATCGATTAGATGCTATTTTGTATGGTGTTTTGGCTGCATGGGTTGCGATAAATCATACTTTGTTTTGGACAAAAATTCGATTTATCTCGGCTGTTTTGGGATGTCTTTTGTTTGGGTTTTTATTTGTTGGTGTTGGCTTTTTTCAATTAACTATCGAGACTTTTCCCAATTTTTGGAATATCATTTATCTTCCCCTTACGTCCATTATGTGTCTTTTATTTCTCCCGTTTTTATCTGAATGGAAAGTAAATCATCATGCCTTTTTTTTCAAAACCATTACCTTTATAAGTAAAATTTCTTATTCCATCTATTTGTTACATTACAGTGTACTACTTCAATTATTACATTTTTATTTTCCTTCAAAAGATATGGTTGGCTTTTCTTTACATTTATATACAATTGGTTATGTATGTCTGACTTTTGTTTTTTCATTCCTGTTATATCGTTTTTTTGAAAAGCCAATTATGGATTGGAGAGACAGATAGTTATCATTTTTTTTCTTTATTTAAACTATTTTGAATTGGTTAGATTATAAAATTATCATTTATCATATGTAATTTTATCAATTTTATATTATTTTAAGCTAAAATTGATTTTTATTGAAAATAATTTTTAAAAATTAGCATTTCTATAAAAAATGACTTCCAAAAAAGATAGTAGGCTATTAATTTTTCAATGTTCTAACGTTTTCGTAAATTCGCACCACAAACAAATAACACTTATATTATGGCTTTTGATATTGAAATGATTCAAAAAGTGTATGCAACTATGGCTGAACGTGTTGATAAAGCTCGTGAATTAGTTGGTCGTCCACTTACTTTATCTGAAAAGATTTTATATTCTCATTTATGGGAAGGAACGCCTTCAAAGGCTTTTACCAGAGGAAAAGATTATGTGGATTTTGCTCCGGATAGAGTAGCATGTCAAGATGCAACCGCTCAAATGGCGTTACTTCAGTTCATGCATGCCGGGAAAAATAAGGCTGCAGTTCCAACTACTGTGCATTGTGACCACTTAATTCAAGCAAAAGTAGGAGCAAAAACAGATTTACAAGTTGCTAATTCGCAATCAAAAGAGGTTTTCGACTTTTTATCTTCAGTATCTAACAAGTATGGAATCGGATTTTGGAAACCGGGGTCAGGAATTATTCATCAAATTGTGTTAGAAAATTATGCTTTTCCTGGAGGAATGATGATTGGAACCGATTCACATACAGTAAATGCAGGCGGATTAGGAATGTTGGCTATTGGTGTGGGTGGTGCAGATGCCGTAGATGTAATGGCCGGTATGGCATGGGAATTAAAATTTCCTAAATTAATTGGGGTAAAACTAACCGGAAAATTAAATGGTTGGACAGCACCAAAAGATGTGATTTTAAAAGTTGCTGATATCTTGACTGTTAAAGGGGGTACAGGAGCTATTGTTGAATATTTTGGAGAAGGTGCAGAATCGATGTCGTGTACCGGGAAAGGTACCATTTGTAACATGGGTGCTGAAATTGGTGCAACTACTTCTACTTTTGGTTATGACGATTCAATGCGTCGTTATTTGAACGCTACCGGAAGAGCAGATGTTGTTTTAGCGGCTGATAAAGTAGCTTCATACTTAACCGCAGATGCTGAAGTATATGCAAATCCGGCTGATTATTTTGATCAATTAATTGAAATTAACTTATCGGAATTAGAACCACATATCAATGGTCCTTTTACTCCGGATAGAGGTACACCTGTTTCTCAAATGAAAGCAGAAGCCGAAGCAAATGGTTGGCCACTAAAAGTAGAGTGGGGATTGATTGGTTCGTGTACCAACTCTTCTTATGAAGACATGTCGCGTGCGGCTTCGATTGTTGAACAAGCTGTTGCACATGGCATTACTCCTAAAGCGGAGTTTGGAATCAATCCGGGTTCGGAGCAAATTCGTTACACCATTGAACGTGACGGTATCATTGCAACTTTCGAGAAAATGGGAACAAAAGTGTTTACTAATGCGTGTGGACCATGTATCGGACAATGGGATAGAGAAGGTGCAGACAAGCAAGAGAAAAATACAATTGTTCACTCTTTTAACCGTAATTTTTCCAAAAGAGCGGACGGAAACCCAAACACACATGCTTTTGTAACTTCACCAGAAATGGTAGCTGCTTTGGCTATTTCAGGACGTTTGGATTTTAACCCGATTACGGATACGTTATTGGCAGATAACGGTGAAGAAGTGAAATTACTTCCTCCGGTTGGAGACGAATTACCAACTAAAGGATTTGAAGTGGAAGATGCCGGTTTCCAAGCTCCGGCAGAAGACGGTTCAGGTGTTCAAGTATTGGTTTCGCCAACTTCTGAGCGTTTACAATTATTAGATCCTTTCCAACCTTGGGATGGTAAAAATATTACCGGTGCAAAATTATTAATCAAAGCATTTGGAAAATGTACCACCGACCACATTTCGATGGCCGGACCTTGGTTGCGTTTCCGTGGGCATTTGGATAACATTTCAAACAATATGTTGATTGGAGCTGAAAATGCTTTCAACGGGAAAGCCAATTCTGTTAAGAATCAATTAACCGGAGCGTATGAAGAAGTACCGAAAGTGCAACGTGCTTATAAAGCTGCCGGTATTCCTTCGATTGTTGTGGGTGACCATAACTACGGTGAAGGTTCATCACGCGAGCATGCTGCAATGGAGCCACGTCATTTGGGTGTAAAAGCGGTATTGGTGAAATCATTTGCCCGTATTCATGAGACCAACTTGAAAAAACAAGGAATGTTGGCTTTGACTTTTGCCAATGAAGCAGATTATGACAAAGTACAAGAGGATGATACTATCAATTTCTTAGACCTAGTTGATTTTGCTCCCGGCAAACCTTTAACTTTAGAATTTGTGCATGCAGATGGTAGTAAAGACATCATTTTAGCGAATCATACCTACAATGCCAGCCAAATCGAGTGGTTTGTAGCCGGTTCTGCTTTGAATTTGATTGCTGCTGCCGGAAGAGCATAAGCATTTATAAAATTATCATCCATAAAAAAACTCCTGAATTTCAGGAGTTTTTTTATGTTTTGACTTTACAAAAATCTTTAAGGTGATGTTTATCATTACCTACCATATTTTTCCACCATTCCATTGTGCCAAAATACTTTTTCGTAGTAAAACTCTAAAGAAGTCAGATTACCACTTTTTTTGATAAGGCATTTTCCAATGACATTGGCTTCTTTTCCAATGACGGTTAAAAGAGCATTATGTGCTACTTTTTTCTCTTTAAACAATTGATAGAGTTTGCGGGCAATGTCTTGACGAATATCCATTTTTGCATTGAATGTGCTAATGATAACCGTTTCTGATTTTGACTTGGCAATTAACTCCATGCCGTTTTGGCCATGCCGATAGGTTCGAATTGATTCTTGCGAAAAAGCAAGCTGTGTGCTAATAAGCACAAAGAATAGTAGGTATTTCATGAGATTTTGGGTTAAATCGTATGAAATATAACGTAAATATCTGAAATAATTGTGTTTAGCTATTACTTTTTGTTGAAATAATAAAAAAAACCGCTCAACTACACGTTAAAGCGGTTTTTGAAAAAGTATTTAGTTAGTTTAGTAATATGCGAAGCGTTGAACTTTAGAAATGTATTTAGCCAAACGTATTACTTGATGGCTGTAGCCAAATTCGTTATCGTACCAAATATATAAGACAATATTTTTTCCATCTGCTGATACAATGGTGGCATTGCTATCGTAAATAGAAGGTGCGTTTGTTCCCACAATATCAGAGGAAACCAATTCATTATTCAAAGAATATTTAATTTGTTCTACTAAATCACCTTCCAAGGCATATTTTTTCATAATGTTATTAATTTCCGCAACAGAAGTTTCTTTGTTCACTTCTAAATTCAACACCACCAATGAACCATTTGGTACCGGTACGCGAATGGCATTTGACGTTAATTTTCCCGCTAAACTTGGTAAGGCTTTTGCCACTGCACTTCCGGCTCCGGTTTCAGTTATGACCATATTCAAAGCTGCTGCACGACCTCTACGGTATTTTTTGTGCATATTGTCCACCAAATTTTGGTCATTCGTATAGGCATGAATGGTTTCCAAATGACCTTTTACAACCCCTAAAGTATCTTCAACCGCTTTTAATATAGGCGTAATGGCATTGGTAGTACAAGAAGCGGCAGAAAAAATATCCACTTTATCCGGATTGTGTTCTTTATGGTTTACACCATATACAATATTCGGAATTCCTTTTCCGGGAGCGGTTAACAACACTTTTGAAGCACCTTTAGAAGTCAAATGTCTTTTCAATGCTTCTTCTGTTGTAAAGGCTCCGGTATTATCAATAATCAATGCATCTTCAATTCCATACGTTGTATAATCGATTTCTTCCGGCGAATTGGCCGAAATCATATGAACGGTTGTACCATTGATGAGTAACGCATTGTTTTCTACATCTGCCGTTACAGATCCCTGAAAATCACCATGTACTGAATCATAACGCAATAAAGAGGCTCTTTTTTCTAAATTGGTAGCATCGTTTTTATCACGGGTAACAACTGCACGTAAGCGAAGTTGAGAACCTTTTCCGGTTTTTGACATTAATTCTCGGGCTAACAAACGACCAATTCGACCAAATCCATACAAAACCACATCTTTAGGCTTTATAGAGTTTGATTCTTTGGCTTTTTTTAATTTATCAATGACAAATGATTTGGTGTTGTGGTATTTGTCGTCTTCTAAATGGTATTCATATGTTAATTTTCCAATGTCGAGTTTCGATGGTGGTAAATCCAGCGATAACATTTCACGAGCAATTTCAACTGAATCAAAAATGGAAATCGGTTTGCCTACGAATTCACCTGCATATTCATGCAAGTTTAAAATTTCGGAAACATTTTTATCAATTAATTGGTTTCTGAACAAAACCATTTCAATGGATTTGTCATACCATAAATCACTAATGATTTTAATAAATTCTACACCGGCTCTTCTTCTGTCCGCTTGAAAGGAAAGTTCTTTTTCGTAATTAGAAGGAATCTTACTCATGCTATACAAATTAGTTGTTGTTGTTAAATTTGGTGCAAAAGTATAGATTTCAAACGTTTTCGTAAACTTTTTTTATCATTTTTTTTCAAAATAAAAATCCTGCAAAGTCAATTAGATTTACTTTGCAGGATTTCCCCAAATCAATAACCTATTTACAAAATTATTCTCATTACTTGTCCGTTTCGTAACATTAGTTCTACACGAACGCCCTCTTTTTCGGTTTTGCTTCCTAAACCTCTTGAAATGGTTTCAACGTCGGTAGCTTTTATTCCATCTATGCTTAAAATAATACTACCTTTTAATTCATCTGCGTAAGGAGCTAGTTTTTCATTGGTGATTTCTTTAATTTTTACGCCTTGTTTCAGTTTGAATCGTTGCTTATCTGTTGCATCTAAGTCTTCTAATTCTAAACCATAAAATTCATAATTCAATATTTCTTTTTTGGTTAATTTTACCGGAATTACTAGTTTTCTTCCATCACGATTTACCGTCACATTGATTTCGTCATTCGGACGTTTTGTATTCACATAACCCGAAAGCTCCGCAAAAGAAGTAATGTTTTGATTGTCTAGTTTCATAATCACATCACCTGATTTGATGCCGGCTTTTTCAGCACCGGAATTTTTTGTTACCTTGTTGACATAGAAACCTTGCGTTTCTCTGATGTTTAATTCTTTTGAAGCTTCTCCGTTTAATTCTCTACCTTCAATTCCTAAAATTCCTCTTTGCACATTACCGAATTCCATGATGTCTTCAATGATTTTTCGCGTAATATTGGAAGGAACAGCAAAAGAATAACCAACATAACTTCCCGTATTGGATGAAATCATCGTATTGATTCCGACCAATTCACCACGTGTATTGACCAAAGCACCACCGCTGTTACCGGGATTTACAACCGCATCTGTTTGAATAAACGATTGAATTCCACTGGTGTCTAAGTTTCTTGCTTTCGCAGAAATAATTCCGGCGGTAACTGTCGAATTTAAATTGTATGGATTTCCAACCGCTAAAACCCATTCACCCACTTTTACTTGATCAGAATCGGCAAAAACCGCATAGGGTAATTTTTCATCGGCATCTACTTTTAAAAGTGCGATATCCATTTTTGAGTCGGTACCGATTAATTTAGCTTTGTATGATTTTTTGTTGTTCAAGGTAATTTCTAATTCGGCCGCACCTTGAATAACGTGATTATTCGTCACCACATAACCATCTTCAGAAATAATTACGCCTGAACCGGTTCCCACTTGCGGTTGTGTTTGTCCGCCTCTGTTTCCATAAAAGAAATCGATTGGGTTGTAAACAGTTCGATACGTCACATTTTTAACGTGAACAACTTGTTCCAGAGCTTTTTCTGCTGCTGCTGTAAAATCAATTGCTTCAGCTGTTAATCCAACATTTTTGGTTGGATATAAAGGAGCAGTTGTTACTAATCCAATTTTGTTTTGGTCTTTTTCAAAAAATAAATGGTAGGCTCCTAAAGTGATGGCACCACTAAATAATGATACTAAAAATAAATTGGTTACATTTTTCATGGGTTATCTAATTTAGTTTAATAATGTAAATTTATACGATTTATTGTTTTAACAAATTGGCTTTAACGCACTTTAACAGCCCTTAACTTTTCTTTAAAATAATTGTACTTTTGCAATGTATATCTTTATAAAATGAACATTCAATTTTTTAAATACCAAGGAACGGGCAACGATTTTATCATGATTGATAATCGCACTGAATTTTTCTCCAAAAATAATACCAAACTCATCAAACAGCTTTGTGAAAGACGTTTTGGTATTGGTGCTGACGGTTTGATATTACTTGAAAATGACAAATTTTCAGATTTCAAAATGGTCTATTATAATTCCGATGGTAATGAAAGTTCCATGTGCGGAAATGGAGGTAGATGCATCGTTGCTTTTGCCAAACAATTGAATGTCATTCATGAGGAAACTACTTTTATGGCAGTAGATGGAGAACATTATGCCAAAATTTCAGCAGACGGAACCGTTTCACTTCAAATGAAAAATGTGGAGGACATAAAAATGGCTGCTGATTATGTGTTTTTAAATACCGGTTCGCCACATCATATCACGTTAGTTGAGGATGTAAAATCGGTTCCGGTTAAAGAAATTGGAAGTCAAATTCGCTACAGCGATTTGTATGGAAAAGCGGGGAGTAATGTTAATTTTGTGGAAATTATTTCAGATTCACAATTTGCTGTTCGTACATATGAAAGAGGAGTAGAAGATGAAACCCTTTCTTGTGGAACCGGTGTAACTGCTGCTGCAATTGCTATGAATGCCATTGGAAAAACCACTTCCAATGAAATAGATGTATTAGTGGAAGGTGGTCAATTAAAAGTGTCTTTTCAAAAAGATGGAAATCATTATCATCACGTTT
>JAFLBT010000067.1 GCA_017302935.1 Flavobacteriales bacterium
TTTTTTTTAGTTGTAGTAGATGTATAAAAGTCTTATTTTAAAGGGGTTTAGCTTGTTTTTATAGAATTGTTTTTTACAGATTTTACCTTCTTTGTTTTTTTGTTTTTTTAATGATGTTGAGTTAATGTTGCGGTAATTTTAGTTTTAGAATAAAATTTCACCGTAAGTAATTACTTAATTTATATTTTTTTTAGCTTAAAATTTTACTTTATGAAAAAAAATCTATAAAAAATTATATAATTTGTAACAAAGAAGAAATTTGAATAATGGACTTTTTTTTTTTCATTTTAAATAATTGTAAGATTATTAAAAGTAGATTTGTTTTGTTGAGATGTTGATATGGAAATACTTTTTTTAAAAGGTGTATTTTTGTCATTAATTTTACAATTTGAGTTCATAACCTCACCTTTTCTTTTACTTTCTAATTTTAAATCTGCAAATATTACTTTCTTATGTTAATGGTAAATAATGTTTCATTCCAGTATGATAAAAAAAATGTATTAAATGATGTGTCATTTGCTATAAATGAAGGACATATTTTTGCTGTTATTGGTGAAAGCGGTTGTGGAAAAAGTACACTTCTAAAATTGATCTATGGTTTGTATGATTTAAATAGGGGACAAATTCTTTGGAAAGATCAAGAAGTACTTGGACCAAAGTATAATTTGATTCCCGGAATGTCATATATGAAATATTTGGCTCAAGATTTTGATTTGATGCCTTTTATAACTGTTGCAGAAAATGTTGGTAAGTATCTGTCCAATTTTTATCCAGAAGAGAAAAAAGTAAGAATTTCTGAATTACTCGAAATTGTTGAAATGACAGAATATGCCAACACAAAAGCAAAAAATCTAAGTGGCGGACAAATGCAAAGGGTAGCTTTAGCAAGAGTCTTAGCCTTAGAACCGGAAGTTTTATTGTTAGATGAACCGTTCAGTCATATAGATAATTTTAGAAAAAACAGTTTAAGACGTAAACTTTTTTCCTATTTAAAAGAAAAAAATATCACAACTATTATTGCTACTCATGATGGCACAGATGTGCTATCTTTTGCTGATGAAGTTCTTGTATTACGACAAGGAGAAAAAGTTGTACAGAAAAAGCCATCAGAACTTTATCAACATCCAAATTCATTCTATACCGCTTCCTTATTCGGCGAAGTAAATGAAATTTCCAGACACTATTTTAATGAAGCTGAAAACTGTTTTCTTTTTCCTCACCAATTAACGATTGTTGAAAATTCTACCCTAAAAGTTGAGGTTGTACACTCTTATTTCCGAGGAAGTCATTTTTTAATTGATACGAAACATCAAGAGAACACCATTTTCTTTGAGCATCATGATGCAATTGCGAAAGGAACAGTTGTGTATTTAAACAAAAAATAAACCCTGAAATTTCTCAACTTCAGGGTTATTTCTATTCTCTATTTTCTAAAATTATTTCAAATACTTCTCTAAAAATTGGTCTTGCTCCCAAAGTAAATGAAGGATATTTTCTTTCGCTACATACCCATGACTTTCTTTTGGTAAAATAACCATTCTTACCGGTGCTCCCAGATTTTTCAACGCTTGAAAATAACGTTCTGTTTGCAAAGTAAATGTACCCGGATTATTGTCAGCTTCACCATGTGTTAACAACAGAGGTGTTTTCATTTTGTTGGCATTCATAAATGGTGACATTGTGTTGTATACTTCGGGAACATCCCAATAATTGCGTTGCTCACTTTGAAAACCAAATGGCGTTAAGGTTCTATTGTAAGCACCACTTCTCGCAATTCCACAAGCAAATAAATTAGAATGAGTTAATAAATTAGCAGTCATGAAAGCTCCATATGAATGACCTCCTACTGCTACTTTTGAACGGTTAATATATCCCAATTTATCCACAGCATCAATTGCTGCTTCTGCATTGGCAACCAATTGTTCAATAAAAGTATCGTTGGGTTCTGTTGTTCCTTCTCCAATTATTGGGAAAGATGCATCGTCTAAAACTACATATCCTCTGGTTACCCAATATACAAATGAACCATAATTTGGGAAAGTAAATTCATTTGGGTTTTTATCACTTTGTCCAGCCGAGTTCTTATCTTTGAATTCTGCCGGATAAGCCCAAATTAAAAGTGGTTTTTTCTCTTTTTTGGTTTTATCATATCCAACAGGAAGATACAACGTTCCGGATAATTCAACTCCGTCTTTTCGTTGGTATTTAATCACTTCTTTATGCACGTTTTTGATGCTTTCAAAAGGATTTTTAAAGAAAGTTAACTGTGTTAACTTACCTTTCGATTTAAAATTTCTGTAGTAATAGTTTGGATATTCATTTTTGGATTGAATCATTACTAAAGCTTCGCCTTTTTTTACATCTTCAACCGATAAAATGTCTTCTTTTTTATCTTTATAAGTCGATTGATACAAACGTTTGGTTTTAAGTGTAGTCAAATTCAATTCGTCAATAAAAGGAAATTGTCCCTCTTTAGTGAAACCATCACCAACTAAATAAACAGTATTATTTTCAATATTTAGTACCATTTTACCCCATTGATTTTTCTTCATTTCCATACTTCCGGGGTCGCTGTATATATCTTGATAATTTCTATCAGAAATAATTTTTGGTTGCTGATTTGGATTGGAAGGATTAATCAAATAGGTTTTCATGTTGCGTGTATCATACCATTGGTCCATCACGATAGCCACATTTTCATTACCCCACATGATACCGGCATAACGTTGTTGAGTTTTAACTAATGAAGTTGGATTGGATGTAAAAGGTGCTTCCCACAAGAAAACTTCGTCTCTAAAATCAACCTTGTTAGCTTGATTCCCTTCATCTAATGCTTCAACAAAGGAAAGGGTCGCGGGTTTATCGGTTCTCCAACCCATACTTCTTTTTCCTTTTCTAACGGATGAAAAACCTTTTGGCATTATTTCAGTCAATGGAACTTCATTTACCACTTTTACTTCTTTTCCGGATTTGTCATAAACTACCGATTTTTGTGGAAATCTGCTCAAAGGAACGATGTAAGAAAATGGTTTTTGTATGGTAGTAACCATCACAAAATTTCCATCTGGTGAAATGCTTTCACCGGCATACAAGTCTGCTTTTTTGAATAATTCTGCCTTGCCGTCTAATGTTACTTTATATAATTCTGATGTGATTAAGGTTTCAAAATTTTGTTCATCAATTGGATTTTTTAACAAATCTTGATAGGTTCTGTTTTGAGAAACATTTCCATCACCGGTAGAAACGATTGGTCCGGTTGGCAAATCTTTTTTCTGATCAATCAATGCAGGACGATTTTTCACTAACATTCTAACCAATATTGTTTGGTTATCAGCAAACCAACTAAATGGATTACCCATATTAGCATTTACGGTCGCATCCGTTAGTTTAGTGGCTTGAGCTGATGCTAAATCCAAGACCCATAATTCAACACCTTTTGAGGTTGTATTCGAAAAAGATATTTTTTTCTCATTCGGCGACATACCAATGTTACTGATTCTAGGGTTTTCGGGTAAACCTTTAACTTGTAATTCAACTTTATCAGCAATTTTTCTAACTTTTAAGTTCGTTATGTAAGTTACCGTACTGGAAATATTTGTTACCGGATTGATACGAAGACCACCCAAACGCATTTCTTCTTGGTTTAAGTCATCTAGTGTTTTGAAAGTGCTTCGATAAGACAAGAGCATGTACTCTTTTTTGCTATCCATATTAACGGATGGAGCTCTTTCATAATCAGCTAATTCTAAAATTTCTTTTGGTGGTTTTTGATAGGATAAATTTTCTTGAGCTGTAGCAACATAGCTTAGAAATAAAATAAAAAGGAACTTAATTTTCATAAAGTTTAGATTGATTTATTAGTGCCTCTAAAGTATGACTAATAAAAACGCAAACTTCCAAAAAATGTGTTAAAAATGGAAAGGTATATTCAAGAACTTTATTCTTTAAAAATACTCATTGAAGCTTTAGCACCCGTTGCAAGATTCCAAATATTAGACATGATAACTGAATCAAATTCATCTAAAACAGCAAATTGTGCAGTATTGGGTCCGGATGTGCCTTGATTTAAGGCAACAAATTCAATATTGTTGAAACCCGGAGCTAATTCAATATAAAACACAGAAAATTCGGCATCTAAATAGATGTTGGCTTCAACTACTTTATCGTTTAAAATGATACTCACGCGGTCTCCGTCAATGGCTTGATGGTCTCTGCATAATACTTTTACAAATTTTGATTTGCTGATAAAGCTTCCAAAAAATTTACCGCGTTTATATTCTTCCAACATTTCATTTTCACCATTCAAATTGGGTTGAACGTTAAAATCGGGTTTTACAAAACCGTAATTTTGAGTCAAATCAATTTCTTTTTCCTTGCGAAGTGGAGCGTAATAGTTGTCAGATTTTTTTTCTTCTTTAGATTTTGGGGAAAAAATGGAAGAATTAGAAGTGCTAGGAGAAATACCAAAATTTCCACTTGGCGTGATTGATTTTTTGCCGGAGTCAAATTGCGCTTTCCCTGAAAGAGAAAAACAAAGTAAGACCAAAATGGAAAGTGAAGTTTTCATACCCCAAAAATACAATTTTATGCATATTAGCCTCTTAATAAATTGCCAATATTGAAAATTATTTCCTCAATAACAATGCCAAATTAAAAATTGTAATAAGTTGAAGAGTATAAAAAAGAGAGCTGAAAATGATAGCAGTTTTTAAAAGATTGCTAAATTTGTTATTCTAATTTTATTAATATAGCATAATATGTATCATTCAAAAATAGCCGGATTAGGATTTTATGTTCCTGAAAATGTGGTAACCAACAATGATTTATCAAAAATCATGGAAACCAATGACGAATGGATTCAAGAGCGAACCGGTATCAAAGAACGCCGTCATGTGGTTAGAGGCGATGGCGATACGACTACTAGCATGGGTGTAAAGGCGGCTAAAATTGCCATTGAACGTTCCGGTATAAGTAAAGATGAAGTTGATTTTATCATTTTTGCCACCTTGAGTCCCGATTATTATTTTCCTGGTCCTGGAGTTTTGGTACAAAAAGAACTTGGATTAAGAACGGTTGGAGCTTTGGATGTTAGAAATCAATGTTCCGGATTTGTATATGCACTTTCTATTGCTGACCAATACATCAAAACCGGAATGTATAAAAATATACTCATCATTGGGTCTGAATTGCATTCTTACGGTTTAGACATGACAACACGTGGAAGAGGGGTTTCGGTTATTTTTGGCGATGGAGCCGGTGCTGCCATTGTTTCTCGCGAAACCGATTTAACCAAAGGAATTTTATCCACTCATTTGCATTCAGAGGGTCAACATGCAGAAGAATTGTCTTTAATTGCTCCGGGTATGGGAAAACGTTGGGTAACTGATATTATTAAAGATAATGACCCTAATGACGAAAGTTATTATCCATATATGAATGGGCAATTTGTGTTTAAAAATGCAGTTGTCCGATTTAGCGAAGTGATCAATGAAGGATTGATGGCCAATAATTTAAACGTGTCTGATATAAAAATGCTAATTCCTCATCAAGCAAATTTGAGAATTTCTCAATTTATTCAGCAAAAATTCAAATTAACAGATGATCAGGTGTATAACAACATTCAAAATTATGGTAACACAACAGCAGCCTCTATTCCAATAGCCTTAACGGAAGCCTGGGAAAAGGGTAAAATTAAATCAGGTGATTTGGTGGTACTAGCTGCTTTTGGTAGTGGCTTTACGTGGGGAAGTGCTATAATCAGATGGTAAATTCATAAAAAACGAAACCCGAAGTTTTTGCTTCGGGTTTTTTAATGGAGTCAAACCAATTTTTAGAATAATCCTCCACCTTGTGTTTCATTTTTATCTCTTTGTTTACGTTGTAAAGCTCTGTTTTTACCTGCTCCAAATTTGTAATTAAAGGTAATGTTCAACATTCTACTTTCCCAACGAAATTGACCATCTACTTTATCCGGATTTTCTCCTTCAAATCTAGCTCTCATTTTGTTGAAAATATCATTGTATCGTATGCTAATAGAACCTTGATTATTAAATAAATTTTGTCTGATGCCAAAATCTGTTCGCCACATATCTTTGTTGCTGAATTGAACATCTTTAACGGCACTTCTATACATGCTAAACCAAGTAATTTTGAAATTTTTAGTCACATTAAAATCATGACTCATTCTTGCATTAAATGGGATAGCCAAAACCGATTTTTCTACCGGTACATTTTCTGCATTTTCAACAAAACCACGAATGTTGTTAAAATAGGTGTCAATACCATAATTGGCAGTCCACCATTTTTTAAATCTTAGATTTCCTGAAGTTTCAATACCGTATTGAGTGGAGTTTTCAAAGTTGTCAAACGTCATTAATTTTTTATTTGGGTCATACGGACTTTGAATGAATACCTGTGAAATAGGATCATTAATGTATCTAAAGAAAACACCGGTCGTGATAGAACCTATTTTAGTTACTCTTGTATAATTTAATTCAAATGAATTGGTAAACTGTGGTGTTAAATTTGGATTTCCTTCTTGGTCAATTGTAGGACTACTCCATTCACGAATTGGATTTACTTGATTCAGGTTTGGTCTGTCAACACGTCTGGAATAACTCAAATTATAGGTGTTTTTTTCACTAGCGGAATAAGAGAAAAATGCAGAGGGATAAACGGTAAAAATGTAATCTTTAAATTGACCGGGTGAAGTATCAACTCTTCTGAAATTTGCTTCAACATCAAAGCTTTCGATGCGAGCACCAATTTGATAACTCCATTTTTTTAATTGTTTTCCAAAATTAGTATAAGCACTCAAGATAGAACGTTTGTAATCAAAATCAGAAAAATAAGTGAAATTTTGATCAAAAGTATTATCGGTTGCATCAAATCTACTTTCTAAACCTACCTCTAATTTTGTTTTATCATCTAAAGGATGAACATAGTCAACATTCGCAATAAAATTTTGACCTAATGTTTCTACTTGGTTAGTTTGCAAAAGAGTACTGTTTCCGTCATAAAATTGACTGTCTTCCGGTCTGAAGTTTCGATTGTAGTTCAATTCTATATCTAATGTTTGCTGCGGTTTATCAAACAAATGCTTGTAACTCATGTTATAAACTTGGTTTTTGCTTTTGTTTTCAGAAACAAATAACTGAGTAATAGATGGGTTAACACCGGTTGTATAGAAAACATCATTTGAAAATTCTCCTTCTGTAGTATTGAAATTTTGATTCGTAAAAAATGAAAAGGTGTTTTTGTCATTTAAATAAAAATCAACTCCGGCTTTAATGAAATTATTTGTGTTTAGATTTTTGATAAAAAACTCAGAACGATTACTGAAATTATCATCAGAAATGTCTTTTGTGTTTAAATAACCTTGACTTATACGTTGGCCGTGATTGATAGAGTAGGTCGTATAAAAATTGAATTTATTAATGCGGTAATTCAAATCCAAAGAACCATTTCCTTTTGGAGTGATGCCAAAATTTACTCCTGCATTTACACTTCCGTTGAATCCTAAGTTTGAATTCTTTTTCAAAATAATATTGATGATTCCACTCATTCCTTCCGGATTATACTTTGCAGATGGATTCGTAATCAATTCAATTTGTTTGATGGAGGTAGATGGAATTTGTTGAATGGCCTGTGAAGCACTCATTTGTGAAGGTTTACCATCAATGAAAATTTGAACATTTGAATTACCTCTCAACGAAATTGTATTGTTTTGTGCATCAACACTTACCGATGGAATATTGTTTAAAACGTCAGAAGCTGTTGGTCCGGCATTCACTAAATCAGCACCCACATTTACCACTTTTCGGTCGATTCGTTGTTCAATACTTGAACGCTCACCAACCACTTCAACTTCAGATAATGAAGTTGCTTCTTCTTCTAATTGTACTGTTTTAACTCGGAAATTTTTGGCTGTTAAATTTGCTGGAAGTTGAACGGTTTTGAATCCAATAAATTGAATTTCTAGTTGATAATTTCCATAAGCGATTTTCGATATGGAAAATTCACCTTTTTCATCTGTTATTCCACCATTAACAATCTGATCATTACTTTTTAGTACAATAGTGGCATAAGGAATGGGAGAATTGTTAGATTTCTCCACAACTTTACCGGAAATGGTTCCGGTATTTTGTGCTTGCAATTGAAGGAATGAAATGAATAAGGCGAGTAGTGTTAGTTTAAAGTTCATTTTAATGTTTTTTGATTGATTGATTAACGTAATAGACTATCAAACCTATTTTTTGTTACATCCATAAATAAAAAAAGTCTTCCGTTTCCGAAAGACTTTCATTTCTAAACAACAAAACAATATAAAACTATCTCTTTAATGAAAAGTGAGATTTAAACTCTTTGGTTTGGTAATTTTCTTCAAAAGTTACTGTAAACCAATAATCTGTTGAAGGCATAATGCTACCGTTATAGGTTCCATCCCAACCACCTTTGCTAGGATAAATTTGGGTTAATAATTTTCCGTATCGGTCATAAATATATATTACCGCTTTTTCTTGACCTCTCAAATCAGTAATATTCCAAGTGTCGTTAAATCCATCTCCGTTAGGAGTAAAGAATTTTGGATAATTCACCACAATAATGGTATCTGTAACACTTCCACAACCGTTTTTGTCTCTTACCGTTACAGTGTGTGAACCGGAAGAGATATTGTCAAAAGTCGGACTATCTTGAAACGGACTTCCATCTAGTGAATATTCATAGTTTCCACCAACACCACTTGCGTTTATTGTAATAGAATTGGTATCACTAAATGCCGTACTTATCGTAAAATTGATTGCAGCAGGTTCAGAGGCTAAAACTTCTGCAGGTGTAGGTTCTGATGAACAGCCTGTTTGGATATTCGTTGCAATCACACTATACACACCTGGAGCAGTTACCTGTAATGAACTTCCATTTGCACCGGCAATTAAAGTGGTGTCTAAATACCACTCAAAAGTGTGTGTTGATGATGATAATCCACTGAAAATGGTATATGGATTTAATAAATTTCCTGTTATACTTTCCACACAAACGATTCCGTCTTGAGGAGTAGGTTCAGGTATTTTTAGTACCGTAATTTGAATTGGAATAATAGCATAACAATCTGCTACTAAAGTATTGTTTACTCTTGCATAAACTGTTGCCAATGTTGAATTAGTAAAACCATTTGTTTGGCTTACAGCATTTTCCATTGTTGCATAATAGCTTACCGTAAATTCAGTTCCGGTTTGAGTACCTAAAACGGCACTGTTTAAAGTTGTAAAATCAAAAGAAGTTACGCCATCATTTGTACCGTCTTCATCACATGTTCTAGTTAAGGATGATGGTACCGGATTTGCAACAGGAGTTGGAACAATTGTTACAACAAATGATGTTTCGTCTGAACAATTTGGCGTAAAACCTGAATTTGCAAAAACATAAATCGTTTTAGTTGTGGTGATTACACTTCCTGCTTGAAGCTGACCTCCGCTTCCGTTTGGTCCATTGTAATATCTTCCAACAGTTAAAGCAGGTAATACATAGCTTGAACATGTTGTTACATCTGCTAACTCATCAACATTAAAAATAACGATATTAAAACTTTTTTCATCAAAACAATTAGGAGTTGTGCCGGTTTCAGCATATACATAAATAGTTTGTGAGGTAGTTATAACAGTTCCTTCTGTTAATTGAATTCCACCTCCATTTGGTGCTGTGTAATAGTTTCCAACTGTCAATGCCGGTAACGTATATGAATTACAAGCATTTACATTTAATATGGCTGGGATAACCGGTGTAGTATTGATGGTAACTGTAAATGAAGTTTGATCGATACAAGAGAATGCCGGTCTAATTTGATTTTCTTTATAAATGTAAATCGTTTGATTAGTGGTAATTACTGAACCAGCTGGTAATAATGTACCAAAACCATTTGGACCATCCGGTTGAGTGTAATATTCATTTCCTGAGGTTAAAGTAGGTAATATATAGCTATCACAAACTACTACGTTTGGTAAAGAATCTGCTTGAATTTCAAATACATTTACTTGGAAACTGGTTTCATTTGAACAACCGTCAACTTCACGATAAATGTAAATTACTTGAGAGGAAGTGATCACATGACCTCCATTTAATTGTGTACCTGTTCCATTTGGACCTGTGAAATAGTTACCGTTTACTAAATCTGTTAAAATATAACTGTTACAACCGTCAATATCTGATCGTGAATCAATAACTGGAGGAGTTGTAATGGTAACTTCAAAGCTTACGGAATTTTGACATCCTGCACCATTATTTAAATACACATGTAAAGTTTGAGAAGAAGTAATTTCATCTCCGGCAAACAAAGCAGTGCCTGTACCATTCGGACCTGTAAAGTAATTTCCTTGTGGTAATTGCGGTAAAATATAAGATGCACAACCTGTTGTAACTACCGGAGTTTCTACAACCGGTAAAGAGATGGATACGGTGAAATTTAAATTTGACGTACAATTAGGTTGAGACTGGCTTTGTGCATAAACATAAATAGTTTGAGATGATGAAATAACACTACCGGCAGGTATTTGTTGACCTGTTCCATTTGGGCCTGTAAAATAGCCACCTATTGGTAAATTTGGTAAAGTATAACTCACACACTCTGTAGTAGAAGATGGAGCATCTAATCCAATGAATACTGTAAAACTTGCTTGACTTTCACAGAAATTGTTTATAGCATACACATAAATAGTTGTTGTCTCAGTAATTACAGTACCGGGTGCAATAGATTGACCAGTCCCGTTTGGACCATCAAAATACATTCCGTTAGTTAAGTTAGGTAAAGTGTAAGAGGTACAATCAAATACATCTTGAAAGTTTCCAACCGATGGTGAAGGAACTATCGATAAACTAATTGGAATATCAATGATACAAAATGGTGGCTCTAAAGATTGAAAGTAAAAATAAATAGTTTGAGATGATGTTAATTGAGTTCCGGGTGCTAATTGACCTGTTCCGTTTGGACCTGTAAAGTATCCACCAATTTGAGAATTTGGAATACTGTATGTATCACAAAAATTTGTATTGTTTGGCATAAATTCCTCCGGTTTGATGATGGTTACCATAAAACTAGACTGATTCGTACAAAATGGTTCTACAGTACCAACACTATAAATGTAAATACGTTGTGTTTCATCAACAATATCGCCAGCAAATAAAGGTGTACCGGTTCCGTTTGGTCCGGTAAAATAATTACCGTTCACCAAACTAGGAAGTACATAATATTCACAAACAAATACGTTCTCCAGTACATCTACCAATGGTAATGGTACTACCTCAATATTGAAGGACACCACACTAAAACATGTAGGATCAGAAATACTTTGTACTCTAGCATAAATTACTCTACTTATGGTATTGTAAAGTGTTGTATTTAATGGTGTTGTACCTGAATTTGCATTTTCTAATGATGTATGGTAGGTTACTTGATAGATATCAGTAGATTGACCATTTAATATTTGCTCATCCTGTAATGATAATCTAAAACGACTTCTATTTGGTGCATCTGAAATGGCACAACCGTATAAAGTAGTAGGCTGATGAGCTACCGGTGGTGGCACAACTAACAACTCAAACGCTTTCACCGCAAAACAACTTGTATTGTTTTTTTGAACTCTTACATAAATAGTTTGATTACCAGCACTAGTGTAGTTATTGGGTAACGGATTTACTCCATTCATTGCATTTGCTTCTGTTGCGTGATAGGTTACGGTCGTAGGACCTGTTACTCCTGCAGTTACAA
Source organism: Flavobacteriales bacterium (assembly GCA_017302935.1). Lineage (GTDB taxonomy): Bacteria > Bacteroidota > Bacteroidia > Flavobacteriales > Flavobacteriaceae > Flavobacterium. The sequence continues at coordinate 11,762 of JAFLBT010000067.1, forward strand.
CAGAATTATTTTGAGTTAAATTAAAGGAGTAGGTAGCAGATCCATTATTACAACGCATCAAATCAATTGGATTTGGAATGGATAAAACTTGATTAAATTCCACAATTATAGTATCAGAAATAACTTGACAAGGAAACGCAATGTTCGTGTAAATTAATTCATATGTTCCAGGCTCAGTAACGGTTAATGTACTTCCGTTAGCTCCGGGAATAATTTCACCGTTTCTTTTCCATACAAATGAATATTGAGCTGCATTTAAACCACTATTTAATAGATGTGACTGTCCACTACATATTGCAGCATTATTTGCAACGGTTAAGTCATTTCCTAGTACGTTTTGACCAATGTTGAAACTGTTGGCTGAAAGAAATATTGCAGAGTCAGATTGTGGGTCGACTCTATCTGCAATTACTAATTTAATTTTATATGGTGTGTTAGGTGTTAATACTGCTGATGCATTCATTACTACTGTTTGACCATTAAAATTGGTTGGTGAAAACGGAGCATTTGCACCACCATTAAACGAACCAAAATATTGTGCGTTTACAGACGGACATGCAGAATTATATAAAAAATCTCTAATCGTAACTACTGAAATTGGAGTGTTTGTTCCAGGTACAACCGCTAAGTTTGTGGTTACTCCTGTATTTAAATTCGTTAATAAAAACGCAAATGCATCAGAAAATTGACATTGAAAGTTTCCGTATTCTTCTGACGCAAATAAAAAGTCAAAATCAAAGAAAGGAGATAATGCCGTAAAATTAAACTCCAAAACCGTTGCGTTTTTTGAAGTCATGGCAATTCCTGCATTGGCTAATGTGTTTTCTAAGTCAGCATCTCCTGGCCATGTGTTTAAACCATCATTTAACATTGAAGTGTTTGGCCCAACCGCATTCATCACGTTTCCTGTACTAAGGATTACTCCACTTTGCATCGGAAAGTTTGGATTGGTGTTTTGAAAATACCCAATCCCGTTGGAGGAGCCAAAATTAGTTCCCGTTCGCCAATTTACATTGTTTACATTCAAACACGGTGAGTTAACCAAAACATTGGTAACTAATTCCGGTACGGTGTAGGTTGTAGTATTGACTGAAATGGATTGAGAGATTCCAATGAAAGGAATCAATAGTAGCAGGTAAAGTAATTTAGTTTTCATACCTATTAATTTGGGTTTGACAGTATTTATTGAATTTTGACACCACAAATAAATAGATATTAATCGATAAAAAGCAAATAAAATCGATGAAATGCACAAAATAATAAAATTGTAAAGAAAATTACTTACAAAAATACTTACTCATATTACTTTTTTCTACTTTTTAATTAGAATAAAATAGGAATTAACGACACTACCATTATGATGAAGATAAAATTGCATGTTTTTACATATTAATTATCTTTGCAACCTTAAAATGAAATCATGCGAGTATCCGATATTTTAGTAGTTCCTATTCAAAATGCCATTCAAGAACTTTTTTCTGTTTCATTTGAAAAAATTGAATTTCAAGTGACCCGTAAAGAGTTTGAAGGTGATATTACCATGGTTATCTTTCCTTTGTTGAAAGTAATCAAAGGTAATCCTGTTGAAATTGGTCAAAAAATCGGTCAATATTTGGTTGAGAATGTTGAGCAAGTGGAAAAATTTAATGTGGTTTCAGGGTTCTTAAACATCGTTATTTCGGATACATTTTACCTTCATTTTTTTAATTCTATTCGCAAAATTTCCCATTTTGGTCATGTTGCTGTACCAACTTCCGATAAAGCGGTGATGGTTGAATATTCTTCGCCCAACACCAATAAACCGTTACATTTAGGACATATTCGCAATAATTTACTGGGTTATTCGGTAGCAGAAATCATCAAAGCCTCCGGTAAAAAAGTGTATAAAACCCAAATCATCAATGACCGTGGAATCCACATCTGTAAATCAATGTTGGCATGGAAAAAGTTCGGAAATGGTGAAACACCGGAATCTACCGGTTTAAAAGGGGATAAATTAGTCGGAAATTATTATGTAGCTTTCGATAAACAATATAAATCCGAAATAAGCGAATTAATAGCTAATGGTCAATCGGAAGACGAAGCCAAGAAGAATGCACCAATTATTCTCGAAGCCCAACAAATGCTCCTCGATTGGGAAGCCGGTAAACCCGAAGTCATCGAACTTTGGAAAACCATGAACCAATGGGTGTATGATGGATTCAACCAAACCTACAAAAATTTAGGTGTCGATTTTGATAGTTATTACTACGAGTCCAATACCTATTTGTTAGGAAAAGAAGTGGTTCAATTTGGTTTAGAGAAAGGTATTTTTGAAAAAGAACCCGATGGTTCGGTTTGGATTGACTTAACCGAAGAGGGTTTAGACCGTAAAATTGTATTGCGTTCAGACGGAACAGCCGTGTATATGACGCAAGATATTGGTACCGCCATTCAACGGGTGAAGGATTTTCCCGATGTGGGCGGAATGGTTTATACCGTTGGTAACGAACAAGATTACCACTTCAAAGTGTTGTTTCTTATCTTGAAAAAACTTGGTTTTGAGTGGGCAGAAAATTTATATCATCTGTCGTATGGAATGGTTGAATTGCCTTCCGGAAAAATGAAATCACGTGAAGGTACGGTTGTTGATGCCGATGATTTAATGGTAGAAATGACACAAACCGCCGGAAAAATTGCTCAAGAATTGGGTAAATTAGAAGGCTATTCAGAAGAGGAAAAACAGCGATTGTATAAAATCATTGGTTTAGGGGCCTTGAAATATTTTATGTTGAAAGTTGATCCGAAAAAAACCATGCTTTTCAATCCGGAAGAATCGGTTGATTTTAATGGAAATACCGGTCCGTTTATTCAATATACGTATGCTCGAATTCAATCTATTTTGCGAAAAGCGGAAGTAGATGTAACGGAAGAATGTGCCAATATTGCTCTTCTACCCAAAGAAAAAGAACTGATTAAATTAATGGAAACCTATCCAACGGTTATTCAAAATGCGGCTCAAGCGTATAGTCCGGCAATCGTGGCGAATTATGTTTATGATTTGGTAAAAGAATACAATTCATTTTATCAAGCCATTCCAATTTTACCTGAAAAGGACGAAAATTTAAGATTGTTCCGTGTGCAATTGTCTAAAAAAGTGGGCGAAATTATCGCTTCTGCTTTCCAATTATTAGGAATTGAGGTTCCGGAAAGAATGTAAAGGATAAATGTTAGCAAAAGCAACATATTTTTTTAGAACATTAGCCGTCATTTTGCTGTCGGCTGTTTTCTTTTTAGTATTCAAAAGCATTTTACCTAAGCGAATTTTTTCTGAAACAAAAATTGCTTCAAAACATGTTACCATAGATAGTATTTTATTAGAAACCATTTCAGCGGAACAGGA
>JAFLBT010000068.1 GCA_017302935.1 Flavobacteriales bacterium
CCATAAAATGTTCGGCATTAATTTTGCTAGATCGGTTTCCTCGGTATAATTTATACTCAAAATAAAGACAAACTTCTTTGAAAACCGGCTTCCCTTTTTGTTTTAAAGAGGCAATTTGTATGGCTGTAATCAGATTTTCCTTAGCATCCGTTCTCAAATCACCAATTGGCAATTGAGAACCGGTAAAAACGATGGGTTTTGACAAATTCTCAAACATAAAACTCAAAGCTGAGGCCGAATACGACATCGTGTCAGAACCATGCAACACCACAAAACCATCAAATTTGGCATAATTTTCTTCAATAATTTCTGCCATTTCAATCCATTTTTGAGGATTCATATTAGAAGAATCAATCGGTTTTTGGAAAGAAATGGTTTCTATCTCACAATCCAATTGCTTTAATTCCGGGATACGTTGCAGTAATTTTTTAAAATTAAATGCTTTTAAAGCTCCTGTTTCAAAATCTTTCATCATACCAATCGTTCCACCGGTATAAATTAAAAGTATGTTTGCTTTAGAATGCATTTTGATATTTCATCTTGTTGGTTACAGGATTTGCATACATAGACAAGAAACTCTCCACCATTTTTGGATTTTGACTATCAATTTTCATTTCTAATCTTCGTTCAAAAAGTGACTTTTCTTCTTCGGTGTATAAATGCTGATATTGTTCTGATTGGTGAAGTAAATCATAGGCTATAAAATTGGTTGGCCAAAGCTTATAGGTACTCAAAATCGAATCATCAATAACTTGTGCCAAGGCTTGAATTTGACGATTAGAATTGTCTTCATTCTTCTTAATGATTTCTATTTCACCATTCAACACATCACCAACATGAATGTGAATTCGTTTCTTCTGCCCCATTATTCCACTTAACAAAGTTATAAAGTCTTCATTTTTTTCCTTAATATAAACTTCATTATTGGCTTCGGCCATCAATTGCGGCATTTTTAAAGCATCAGTTGGATCATATTCATACGAAATGGAAACCGGAACAATTTTCATTTTTTTGAAATAATCCATTACTTGTTCTTCATCTGAACCCATGGCCAACATTTTTAGTACACCTTGATGAGTTGCATCATTTCCGTCTTTTGTTCGACCTTCTCTTTGAGCAATCCAAACCGATCGATTTTCTCTAAACAGAAGCTGACCAATGTATTCTGACATTAATTTTGAACTTTGTAATAATTCTCTTGGTGGTAAACCACGTTGCACTAAAAAATTACGGTTCAATTTTGACAATTTGAGCAAAAAATCTTTCTTCACTAAGTTGTCTCCAATGGCAGAAGCAGTCATTACTAAACCATTATCAAACAAGGAAACATTCAATAACGATGTATCCAAAATAATATCTCTATGATTGGAAATAAATAAATATGAAGTGTTTTTCTCTAATTTTTCAAAACCGGAAGTGGTTAACCCTTCTGAACTTCGTTGAAGCACTTTTTGAATGGAATGATAGACAAAATTGATTTGAAAGTCGCGAATGGAGTGTGTTCGCACTAATTGTTCTTTCCAATCCGAATCGTCTTGTTCCGGAAAAGTAAAATTCATCAATGCCTTCATCATCGGATGATGAACTACTGAACGAATTCCATCATTCACCTCTGTGTCAGAATAGGGCCGAATTGTATCAAATTTTGACATGAATCAACTTTTTATGCTACAAATGAACAAAAAAAATGTGACTTTTGAGTCCTTTTAGACTAAATCCCGAAAACAGCTTTAGAATTTTCAGTTGTAATTTTTGCCACTTCTTCCACTGAAATACCGTATAAATTGGCCAATTTTTCAGCCACTAACGTTACATAACTGCTTTCATTTCGTTTGCCACGAAAAGGAACCGGAGCTAAATAAGGTGAATCGGTTTCTAAAACAATATGTCTCATGTCAATTTGTTGGATAAATTGATCAATTTTACCGTTTTTAAAAGTAATTACACCGCCAATTCCCAATTTCATATTGAGTGAAATGGCTTGATGAGCCTGTTCAATCGTTCCGGTAAAGCAATGAAAAATACCAAACAAATCATCGCTTCTTTCTGATTCTAATACTTCGAAAATTTCATCAAATGACTCTCGACAATGAATAACGATGGGAAGTTTATATTTTTTTGCTAATTGAATTTGATGCTTGAAGGCTATTTTTTGTATATCAAGCGTAGATGTATCCCAATAAAGATCAATGCCAATTTCGCCAATGGCAACAAATTTTCGCTTGGCTAATGCTGTTTCAATATGCGACAATTCCGCTTCATAATTTTCTTTTACATAGCACGGATGTAATCCCATCATCAAAAACACATTTTCAGGATAGTTGGCTTCCAATTCATACATTGATTGTGTACAAGTAGAATCTATTGCCGGAACAAAAAAACGAGTTACGCCTTTAGAAATAGCACTTTGCATCATTTCGGCTCGATCTGAATCGAACTCTTCAGCATATAAATGAGTATGTGTGTCGGTAAAAATCATGCTACAAAAGTACATTTTTTTAAAGTTAGAAGAACAGCTTTGTTTTCATTTTAAATTGAACTACATTTGAATTTTAATCGATAAAATGAAGAACTTACAAAGCCTTTTAAAAGATTCGGGATATAAAAAAATTAAATTTAAACTATCTAAAACACAACATTTATTGATAAAAGCAAAAATTAACGGAATCAAAGGAAGTTTTATTTTAGACACCGGAGCCTCCAACAGCTGTATTGGTTTTGATGTTGTAGAACATTTTGAAATTGAAGCAAAAGTCTCAAAAAACAAAGCCGCTGGTGCTGGTGCAGTTGGCATGGAAACTCAAATCAGCAATCAAAATTTATTGCAAATAGGGAGATGGAAAACCAAAAATTTAGCTTTAGTTATATTTGATTTGACACATGTAAATTTAGCTCTAACACAATACAAAGCAAAACCGGTTCATGGAATAATTGGAGCTGATGTTTTGTTGCAAGGAAAAGCAATTATTGATTATTATAACCATTGTTTATACCTTAAGTAGTATGAAAAAATTTGTCTATATTTTACTCTTTACTGTTTTGAGTTCAACTGCTCAAAACAGTACTTGTGATGTTGTTGAACAATGTATATATACCTTAACTTTGGAAAGTGCAAATGGTTCTGGTTGGAATGGAAATACGATGACCATCTTTCAAAATAATGAAGCCATAAAAACTATTGGATTAAATTTTACTAATGGAACTTCTTTAACGGATAACGTATTTCTTTGTGACGCCACATCTTTTAATTTGGTTTGGAATGAAGGCGGTAGCCAATCTGAAAATGTTAAGATAAAAATGATTAGTCCGTTTAATCAAACTATTTTTATCAAAAATTATGGTGATGGGGAACAAAATTCCACATTATTTTCGGCAACTGCTAATTGTACAACTGATTGTTGTTTCTTTTATCCAACAAATTTAAATTTTATTTCAAGTACTGAGACTACAGCTCAATTGAGTTGGGCAACAACGTACTATCCTCCTCAATATGATATTTTTCTCACTACTGACTTAGCAATTACTGCAAATCTTTCAGATCCGTTTATAACAGTAAACAATAATCCAGCAGAAATAACTGACTTAATACCATGTACAAATTATAAATATTATGTTCGGTATAGATGTTCTCCAGTTGAATTTAGTTTATGGTCAGTAGAAAGTGTGATTTTCTCTACTCAATGTACCATGAATTTGAATCAAAATGAGTTTCAAAATCTGCAAATTAGTCCTAATCCTGTGATTGATGATTTATTTATATCAAACAATAAATTAATTACTGAAATAGAAGTGTTTTCAATTCAAGGTAAAAAAATAATGACAATTAAGACAAACTTTCATTCTGGTACAATCAATTTAAACGCACTCCAAAAAGGTTTATATTTATTGAAATTAAAAGGGATTAATGAATCGAAAACAATTAAAATGCTAAAAAACTAGTTTTAAATTGTTTTTAGTTTTTTGGCATTATTTTTGGAAAACGAATTTTAAATAGTATTTTTAAAACCTTAAAAACAAATGTATATGAAACTAAAAACTACGTTAACCATTTTTACGTTATTTTTATCTGTATTGTCTTTTGGACAAATTCAACCTTTTGGTCATTTAACCATTTTTTCTGAAGATGGAGACAAATTTTATTTGGTATTGAATGGCGAACGCATAAATGATGTTCCACAAACCAATCTCCGTGTAGAAGAATTAGTTCAGCCGTATTACAATGCTAAAATCATTTTTGAAGACAAAGAAAGACAAGAAATTTCTAAAAACTTTCTTCAAATTGCTGATGCAGACGGAATTTTTATGGATGTGACATATAAAATTCGTCGTGACAAAAACAAGCCAACAAAGATGAAATTGAATTTCTTTTCAATGATTCCGGTAGTGCCTGATTTTGTACCACCATCAAATGTGGTTGTACAAAGATGGGGACAACCTGCTCCTGCACAACAAGTTATTGTTCAGCAAACAGCTCCAGTTGGTGTTGTTCAACAAACCACAACTACTACTACAACTGGAGTAAGTACAGGTGTGAATGCAGGTGTAAATGTTGGCGGTGTTGGCGTTAATATTTCTATTAACGACCCGGTTTTTGGTGCCAGTACAACAGTTACAGAAACGACTACCGTAACTACAGGAGGAACTGTTGTTCAACCAAGACAACCAAGAGAAGTGGTTGTTGTAGATAACAATCCTACTTGTGTGAACAAACGCCCAATGAATCCAAATGATTTTAATGCTGCCGTACAAACTATCAGAAATCAAGGTTTTGATGAGTCAAGATTAAAAACAGCACAACAAATGGCACAAAACAACTGTTTAAACACCAATCAAATCATTGAAATTTGTAAAATCTTTGGGTTTGAAGAAACCAAATTAACTTTTGCTAAATTTGCTTTTGATGCGTGCGTTGAACCTAGAAACTATTTTAAAGTGAATGATGTGTTTTCTTTTTCATCAAGTGCTGATGAATTGAATGATTATATTTCTAGAAGATAATTTCAAATAGAGATAAAACAAAAATCCCGATTAGACTTTTCTAATCGGGATTTTTTTGTGAGCACAACAAAACTTCAATACCCCTGTTTGTAGGTTTTTAAGTCTTAATTTGTAATCCAAATATAAATGTCATATCATTGCTCAAAATTTTAAAAAATACAATATAAATGAAAAAATTATTTTTATTCTTGGCTGTGAGTTCTTTAGTTTTAACCTCTTGTTCAAAAGATGATGATGGGAAAAAAATTGGAGGAACAATTACTGTTACAATTGACGGACAAACAAAAACTTTTAACAATGTAGTTGTCTATGAAGAAGTTTATAACGCTGGCACAGCTGATGAATACACAGATCTTTTAGTTGATGGTAGTATCGGTAATAGCACTAATGAAACTATTACTTTTGAATTAGAAAAAGGAGATACTAGCTCAAATTCTATCTATTTTTTCTACGAAAAAAATGGTGTAATTTATAGTTATAATGGAATGACATCAACCATAACAACAAACAATAATAGTAAAAAATTAAAAGGGAATTTTTCAGGAACAATGTCTAATTTTTCTGGACCTGAAGGTATAAATTTAGAATTTACAAACGGTTCTTTTGATATACAATATTAATTTTCTCAAAGCAATACAACAAAAAATCCCGATTAGGAAAGCCTAATCGGGATTTTTTCATACTTGAAAATTAAATAATTATTTACAATTCTAAAGCTTTTTTTGCATTTCCGCCCATCAAATGTTCTACTGGGTTTTCTAACGCTTCTTTTACGGCCACTAAGAAACCAACTGATTCTCTTCCATCGATGATTCTGTGGTCGTAGGATAATGCTACATACATTACCGGAGCAATCACAATTTGACCATTTCTCACAATAGGTCTTTCTACTACATTATGCATTCCTAAAATTCCGGATTGTGGCGGGTTGATGATTGGTGTTGATAACATACTTCCAAAAACTCCCCCGTTTGAAATGGTGAATGTTCCACCAGTCATTTCGTCAACAGTGATTTGACCATCACGTGCACGAATTGCCAAACGTTTGATTTCGGCTTCTACGCCTCGGAAAGAAAGCGTTTCTGCATTTCGCATTACCGGAACCATTAATCCTTTTGGACCGGATACCGCTACTGAAATATCACAGAAATCATATGAAATTTTCTCTTGACCATCAATCATTGAATTTACGTCTGGATATAATTGTAATGCTCTCGTTACAGCTTTGGTAAAGAAAGACATAAAGCCTAAACCTAATCCATGTTTTTCTTTAAAAGCATCTTTGAATTCTGCTCTTAAATCATAAATCGCAGTCATATCTACCTCATTAAACGTGGTTAACATCGCCGTTTCATTTTTGGCCGAAACCAATCGTTCTGCTACTTTACGACGCAACATTGATAATTTAGTTCTTTCTGAACCACGGTTTCCTCCGGTTGGTGTCCCCATAGAAGGAACAGCATTCATAGCATCTTCTTTGGTAATTCTTCCCCCTTTTCCAGTGCCAACAATATCAGATGGTTGGATGTTTTTTTCGTCTAAAATTTTACGAGCCGCAGGAGAAGGAGCTTGTGTAGCATACGTTTTTTCAGGAGCTGGAGCTGCTTTCGGTGCTTCGACTTTCTTTTCCTCTACTTTTGGTGCTTCTACTTTAACTTCTACTTTTGGTGCATCTCCACTTGGTTTTGCGGCAGAAGTATCAATCAAACAAACAACTGCACCAACGGCAACAGCATCGCCTTCTTCTGCTTTAAGCGTAATGATTCCACTAGCTTCTGCAGGTAGTTCTAAAGTAGCTTTGTCTGAATCAACCTCCGCAATAGCTTGGTCTTTTTCTACATAATCACCATTTTTTACTAACCAAGTTGCAATTTCAACTTCTTTTATTGATTCTCCCGGAGAGGGAACTTTCATTTCTAAAATCATGTCTAATATTGGTTTAAAAGTTTCAGGTTTCAAGTATCAGGTTTTTTTCAACTTGAAACCTGAAACTTGAAACAAATTTTTTATCTAAATAAATTCTTATCAAATACCATTCGAATTGCATCTGCATGGCGTCTTCTGTCGCGAGTATGACTACCGGCAGCCGGTGCAGCATAGGCTTTTAACGAAGCCAATCGCCATGGCACCAAGTCAAAATTCATCAACATAAAGCTGTAAGCTCCCATGTTTTTAGGTTCTTCTTGTGCCCAAACATAATCATCTGCATTCGGATACGAAGCAATAATTGCTTTTAATTGTTCAACCGGCAAAGGGAACAATTGCTCAATTCGAACCAAAGCTACATCATTTCTACCTAAGTTTTCTCTTTCGGCTAAAATATCATAATAGAATTTTCCGGTACAGAAAACTACTGTTTTTACTTTTTTCTTATCTACCGAAAGGTCGTCAATGGTTTCCTGAAACTGTCCGTTGAACAATTCTTCTCTGGTTGATACACATAGCGGATGACGCAATAAACTTTTAGGTGAAAAGACAACCAATGGCTTTCTGAACTTCGTTTTCATTTGTCTTCTCAACAAATGGAAGAAGTTGGCAGGCGTTGTACAATCAGCTACATACATATTATGACGAGCACAAAGTTGTAAATAACGCTCCATTCTGGCTGAAGAATGTTCCGCTCCTTGACCTTCGTAGCCGTGTGGTAATAGCATAACAATTCCGTTTTGGTTATTCCATTTGTCTTCTCCACACGAAATGTATTGGTCAATCATGATTTGTGCACCATTAGAGAAATCACCAAATTGTGCTTCCCAAATCGTTAACGCATTCGGATTTGCCAAAGCATAACCATAATCAAATCCTAATACACCATACTCAGAAAGGAACGAGTTAAATACGTTGAATTTACCTTTTTTATCTTTTAAAGCATCTAATAAAACTACTTCTTCTTCACTATCTTCTACTTTTACTACGGCATGACGGTGAGAAAAGGTTCCTCTTTCCACATCTTGACCAGATAAACGCACATCATAGCCTTCCGTTAGCAATGTACCATAAGCCAATGCTTCCGCTGTTCCCCAATCGATAGTATCGTTTTCATACATCACTTTTCGATCAGAAACAATCTTTGTAATTTTATTGATAAATTTTTTATCCGATGGTAAAGTAGAAATGGTTTCCAAAATTGCATCCAATTTCTTTTGGTCGTATTTAGTATCTACTTTTTTCAACATTACATCATCTGAAACTTGAACAAAACCTTTCCATTCCTCTTGCATAAAAGGCTTGATGATAGTTAAATCTTTTTTGCGGGAAGCTTGAAGATTTTCATCTAACTTGGCTTTGTACTCATTCTCTATATTGGTAATATAAGCCGCATCAACAATTCCATCTGAAATCAATTTTTCAGCATAAATATCTCTTGGATTTCTATGTTTTGCAATGATTTTGTATAAAACAGGTTGTGTAAAACGAGGTTCATCTCCTTCGTTGTGACCATATTTTCTATATCCTAACAAATCGATGAATACATCGCGACCAAAAGCCATTCTAAAATCTAACGCAAACAGCATGGCATAAACAACTGCTTCACTATCATCTGCATTAACATGAAGAACAGGAGATAAAGTCACTTTGGCAATATCTGTACAATACGTTGACGAACGTGCATCTAAATAATTCGTTGTAAACCCAACTTGATTATTGATGACGATGTGAATAGTTCCACCGGTTTTATAACCGTCTAGTTGCGACATTTGGATGATTTCATATACAATTCCTTGTCCGGCCACAGCCGCATCACCATGAACAGCTATTGGAAGTACTTTAGAAAAATCTTCTGGGAAATATTTATCTTGTTTAGCTCTGGTAATTCCTTCAATAACGGCACCAACCGTTTCAAGATGCGAAGGATTGGGTGCTAAATTGATGTTGATTTTTTTACCTGAACTTGTTTTTCTTTCTGAAGTTAAACCTAAATGGTATTTTACGTCACCGTCAAAATATTCTTTATCGTAGTCTTTCCCATCAAATTCTGAGAAAATATCTTGTGTAGGTTTCCCAAAAATATTGGCTAGCGTATTCAAACGACCGCGGTGTGCCATTCCCATTACGAAATGCTCTACTCCTTTTTCAGCAGCGGATTCAATCACCGCATCCAAGGCCGGAATCAAACTTTCTCCACCTTCTAAAGAGAAACGTTTTTGTCCCACATATTTGGTATGAAGAAAGTTTTCAAAAGAAACCGCTTCATTCAATTTACCAAGTATATGCTTTTTTTGTTCTGCATTAAAATTAGGCTGATTGTCATTGGCATTGATGCGTTCTTGTACCCAATTCACAAAAATCGGATTTTCCATGTGCATGTACTCAATCCCGATATGTTGGCAATACATACTTTGAAGATGATTCAATATTTGACGCAAAGTCGTTGGTTGTTTGCCAATTACTTTAGCTGCATCAAAAACAGTATCCAAATCAGCTGATGATAATCCGAAATTTTCAATTGCCAAATCTGGAGCATACGTTCTTCTTTCTCTTACCGGATTGGTTTTAGTAAACAAATGACCACGTGTTCTATATCCATCAATTAACTTAAGAACATTAAATTCTTTTTGCAATTTTTCGGAAACCAAACTATTGTTTTGATCTCCTGAGGAAAAATCGGCTAGTTGCGTTACGGGGTCAACATCAGAAGCCGACTCTAATCCAAAATCAAAACCTTGAAAAAAGGCCCTCCAACTCGGCTCAACCGAATCGGGATTTTGGGTATATTGATCATATAAATCGGCAAAAAATTGAGTGTGTGCTGCGTTTAAAAAGGAAAACCTATCCATAATTAGTAGTAATAAACCTTATTTGTTAAAAATAGTTTTGCAAAAGTACAATAAATGGTATAATCTTTCATTTATTTTTACATACTTTTATGTTTTAAAATGCTAAAAAGATATAGTTTATGAAAAGTATAAAAATATCCTCTTCTATTTATTTGATTTCGTTCTTTCTGATTAGCTTTTTTGATGGTCTGGCACAATCAAACCCACCAAAAACTTCTCCTTTTTGGTCAAAAGTGCGTTATGGTGGTGGTTTAGGTTTAAACATCGGAAATAATTTTACTGATATTTTTATTGCTCCGAGTGCAATTTATGATGTAAACCAATATTTAAGCTTAGGTGTCGGATTACAAGGAAGTTATATCAAGCAGCGAAATATTTTTGATTCTTATTTATATGGTGGCAGTTTGATTGGATTGGTAAATCCAACCGATTTTATACAGTTTTCGGCTGAAATTGAACAGTTGAGAGTTAATACAACCTATAAAAACACCTTTGATAGCACGAAAAGTAATTTTTGGAATACAGGTGTTTTCTTAGGTGCTGGTTATGTAAATGAAAATGTTACAATTGGTGTTCGTTACAATATTTTACACAACAACAAAAACAATCTTTATTCTGAAGCGTGGATGCCGTTTATTAGAATTTATTTCTAAACCAAACCTTCTGCCATTCTCTTTTTAAAATTAAAAAAGCCACTTGTTCAGCCAGCACGGCTATGTCATCACCGTTGAGTTTTTTGACTTCTTCTTCTGAAACATCGATGATGTAGAGCAAATTTAAATATTCGGCAAATTTGTATTGAATGAGGCGATATATTTTTTCGTGTAATTGAATTTTTAATTCGTTTGGCGTTGTGCTCATTGGAAAATCAACCGGTTCGTTGGCAAAATTGAAATCTTTATTGAGTTGCTCTATGAGTTTGAGGTAAAGATTTTCTTTTTCTGCTTCGGTTAGAAGATGGTCGGTTGAGGTTGGGATGGGATACATTTGATTAACGATTGAAGAATTTTGATTGATGATTTTTGATTTTTAATAGAACACGGATTGGATGGATTAAGTGAATTTACGCTGATTTTTTTATTCGCAGGCAAAAATGGATTTGGATGGATTTTATTTTATAACATCTTCTTTTGAATATACTACATGCTTCGCAGGAGATTCCTATTTCGACTTCGTCATCTTTCGGAATGACAAAAAACGGAAAACTGTGACTGAGACTGCCACTGAAAACTAAACATCCCTCTTCATCAACTTCTCACCAAAAGCTTTCAGAACCATTTTTTTATCTTCGGCAATTTGCATTTTATTTAACGTATCAAAGGCTTTCATCGTAAAATCTTCTATTGCTTTTTTTGTGGCGTTTGAAGCTCCGGTTTGATTGAAAAATTCTTTTACCGATTCAATTTTTTCGGAATTATCATTCGGTTGAATGGAATACAAATGCAGCAATTGTTCACGTTCCTCTGGTTTTGCAAATTCCATCGCTTTTAAGTAAAGATACGTTTTTTTATTTTCAATGATATCGCCACCTACTTGTTTTCCAAAGGTTTCCGGATTTCCGAAACAATCTAAATAATCGTCTTGCAACTGAAAGGCAATTCCCAAATTCAATCCGAAATCATAAATTAAATTAGCATTTTCTTCTGATGTTTCGGCGATAATTGCTCCCATTTTCATGGCGGCACCAACCAAAACAGCAGTTTTATATTCAATCATTTTTAAATATTCGGGAATTGTTACATCATCTCGGGTTTCAAAATCAACATCATACTGTTGACCTTCACAAACTTCTAAAGCAGTTTTGCTGAATAATTTAGCTAAATCACGAAAAATTGTTGGCTCATACTTTTCAAAATATTGATACGCCAAAATCAACATGGCGTCTCCTGATAAAATTCCGGTATTCAGATTCCATTTTTCATGAACGGTTTCTTTTCCTCTTCGCAAAGGAGCATCATCCATGATGTCATCATGTACAAGTGAAAAATTATGAAAAACCTCAACAGCAGTGGCCGCTGGTAAAGCTTTATTAAAATGAACATCAAAAACTTCCGTAGCCATTAAGGTTAAAACCGGTCGCATTCGTTTTCCGCCCAATCGCAAAATATAATCGATAGGTTCATATAAGTTTTTAGGCTCTCTTATTGTATTTTGATTTTCTAAATAAGAAAGAAATTGTTCTTGATAGACCGAAATTGAATGCATTTATGAAGTTCTTTTGTTTTGAAACAACAAAGAAAATCAAAAAAAGCGTAAACCCGAAATTTATAGGAAAACACAAAAGCAAAACAAATGTTAAATTATTGTAAATACTTTGGAAACTATTTTGGTGTTAAAAGTTTCCGTTTTACATTTGCACCGAATTTTAGTAGTAAAAGTCAACAAAACTAAAAAACAAATTACAATGCAAGAACAAATTATCGAAAAAGCAACAGAAATGTATTTGACATTGGGTTTCAAAAGTGTGACGATGGATGACATTGCCAATGAAATGGGTATTTCTAAAAAAACGATTTACCAACATTTTGCGAATAAAAATGATTTGGTAGAAGCGGTAACCATGCAAATGTTTGAAACCATTTCGTGTGGAATTGATCAGATATGCCAGCCGGATAAAAATGCAATAGAGGAATTATATGAAATCAAAGATTTTGTATTACATAAATTGAAAGATGAAAAAGCATCACCTATTTTTCAATTGCAAAAATATTTCCCCAAGATTTACAAAACTTTACATGGGAAGGAATATTGCAAAATGCAAGATTGTGTTGTAACCAATCTTAAAAAAGGAGTTGAAACGGGTCTATATCGACCGGAAATAGACATTGAATTCATCAGTAAAATATACTATTCCTGTGTTCATGCTTTAAAAGATAAAAATGTATTTTCAGATGAATCATACAACTTTAGGATGATGGAAGAATTATACCTCGACTATCATGTGCGTGCCATTTCAACCACCAAAGGACTCAAAGTTTTAGAAAAAATAACCAATAAATCATAATCATCAATCTATACTATGAAGAAATTATCACTCTTCCTCTTGCTCGCTTGTTTAGGTATGCAGGCTCAAGAAACTAAAAAAAGCTATTCGTTTTCGCTTCAGCAGGCGATTGAACATGCTTTACAATATAATTATGCTGCAAAAAATTCAGGTTTAGATATTGAAGCCGCAAAAAAGAAAAAATGGGAAACTACTGCTTCCGGTTTACCACAAATTAATGCCGGATTAGATTATCAAAATAATTTTGAAATTCAAAAATCATTAATTCCTGCTGAATTTTTTGGAGGAAACCCAGGCGAATTTGCTGAAGTAGCTTTTGGAACTAAACACACTATGTTAGCAAGAACTACCTTAAGCCAACTAATTTTTGACGGTTCCTATATCGTAGCACTTCAAGCTTCTAAAACCTATTTGAGTTTTTATGAAACTTCAAAAAAGAAAACCGATATTGACGTTCGAGAAATGATTATCAATTCGTACGGAAATGTTTTATTGGCAGAAGAAAACATTAAAATCCTAGAAAAAAACAAAA
The DNA here is from genome assembly GCA_017302935.1 of Flavobacteriales bacterium. GTDB lineage: Bacteria > Bacteroidota > Bacteroidia > Flavobacteriales > Flavobacteriaceae > Flavobacterium. Next base: position 13,313 of record JAFLBT010000068.1, read on the forward strand.
CTACTTTAGAAAAAACACTATTTGATACCGAACAAACTTATAAAAACGGTTTGATTGAAGAAGAAAATGTAGAGCAGTTAAAAATTACCCTTTCAAGCATCAATAGTAGTCTAAATTATACCAAACGATTAAAAGACATATCGTATAACATGCTGAAAATTAATTTAGGAATTGAATTAAACGATCAACTGACTTTGACAGATCAACTAGAAAGTTTAACTACTTCAAATTTAGACCTTGCCTTAACCGGTTCAACATTTGAGGTTCAGAATAATATCAATTATCAACTTTCTACCAATTTTGTTGAGCAACGAACATTAGAAATGAAATTAGAAAAAAGCAAATTTCTTCCTTCTTTAGCTGCCAGTGTAAACTTTGGTTACAATGCATTTGGAGATCAATTTCAATTTTTTACACCTAATCAAAAATGGTTGAATTATTCTAATCTAGGAATGAGTCTAAATGTTCCTATTTTCAGTAGTTTTGGGAAAACTGCCAAAGTTCAGCAAGCCAAAATTGCTTTAGAACAAGCCAAAACACAACTTACAGAAACAGAACAAAAACTAAAATTGAACTATCAAAACGCCAAAAGCGATTATGAATATAGTGTAGAACAATATTTTAGTTCCAAAGAAAATTTATCCTTGGCAGAACGCATCGAAAAAAAGCAACAAGTAAAATTTACGGAAGGTCTTTCTACCAGTTTTGATTTTACAGATGCTCAACGTCAATTATATTCAGCTCAACAAAGCTATCTTCAATCGATGATAGACGTTGTAAACAAAAAAGCAGCCTTAGAAAAAGCAATCGGACAAACCAAATAATCAATCAAAAAACACAATTTATATCGTATGAAAAAAATAATATATTTAGCTACATTTTCACTTCTACTCATCTCTTGCTCAGGCGGAAATAAAGAAGTAAACGTTGATGAAGTGGTAAAATCGAAAGATTTAAACAAAATCAAATCATCGAGAGAAATCGTTCATAAAGAATATGAAAAACTAGTAGCCGAATTGGCAAAACTAGATAAAGCGATTGCCGAATTAGATCCGAACAAAAAAAATCCGTTGGTAAAAACTATTACTGTAAAAGATACTTTGTTTAATCATTACATTGAAATTCAAGGAAATGTTGACACTAAAGAAAACATTGTAATTAGTCCGGAATATTCAGGGATTCTTACGCAAGTATTTGTGAAAGCGGGTCAAAAAGTTTCTAAAGGACAAGTTTTAGCCCGAATTGACGACGGCGGATTAAGTGCTTCTTTGGCACAAGCTGAAACACAATTGGCTTTGGCAAAAACAACTTTTGAACGTCAAAAAAATCTATGGGATCAAAAAATTGGATCAGAAATTCAGTTTTTACAAGCCAAAACATCGTTGGAAAGTCAGCAAAAAGTGGTTGCACAAATCAAATCACAATTGAATAAAACCAATGTGGTTGCTCCTTTCTTAGGAACGATTGATGAAGTAATGACTGAACGTGGCAAGGTAGTAGCTCCCGGTATGAATTTATTTAGAATTGTGAATTTAAGTAATATGTATGTTACTGCAAATGTGCCTGAAAATTACATTCCACAATTGAAATTAGGAGCTAATGTTGATGTGTTTTTAAATGCATTAGGCAAATCTTATCAAGGAAAAGTTCGTCAGGTTGGTAATTACATTAACCCGAATAACCGAACGTTTAGTATTGAAATTGCTCTTCCTAATCCGGATAATTTATTGCGTCCGAATCAAGTAGCCGTTTTGAAAATTGAAGATTACAAAAATCCAAAAGCTATTT
>JAFLBT010000069.1:0-4586 GCA_017302935.1 Flavobacteriales bacterium
CAGCTTTTTGCGGATGCAGAAAAAGTGATTCCTGGTGGAGTAAATTCGCCTGTAAGGGCATTTAAAGGAGTAGGTGGGACTCCAATTTTTGTAAAAAAAGCAAAAGGAGCTTATCTATACGATGAAGACGATAACCGTTTAATTGATTATATCAATTCTTGGGGACCAATGATTTTAGGCCACGCGTATGAACCTGTTATAACAGCAATTACAGAAAGAGCCAAACTAGGAACTTCGTTTGGTATGCCAACTGAATTAGAAACAAAAATTGCAGAATTAGCCATTTCAATGGTGCCTGGTATTGATAAAATTCGATTTGTCAATTCCGGAACAGAAGCTTGTATGAGTGCCATTAGATTAGCAAGAGGATTTACAAAAAAAGATAAAATTATCAAATTTGCTGGTTGTTATCATGGTCATTCTGATTCTTTTTTGATTCAAGCGGGAAGTGGAGCAAGTACTTTTGGAATACCAAATAGTCCAGGCGTGACACAAGGCACTGCAAAAGATACCTTACTTGCAACTTACAATGATTTAGAAAGTGTAAAAAATCTGTTTACAAATAATTCAAATGAAATTGCGGCAGTCATTATTGAGCCAGTTGCCGGAAATATGGGATGCGTTCCACCCAAAGAGGGATTTTTAGAGGGTTTAAAGGAATTGTGTTCTCAAAACAATGCATTACTTATTTTTGATGAAGTAATGACCGGTTTTCGTTTAGCTAAAGGGGGAGCTCAAGAGTTGTATTCCATACATGCAGATATTGTGTGTTTTGGTAAAGTTATTGGTGGCGGATTACCGGTTGGTGCTTTTGCTGCCAGAAATGAAATCATGAATTATTTAGCACCTCTTGGTCCTGTATATCAAGCAGGAACTTTATCAGGGAATCCTTTGGCAATGGCAGCTGGATTAGCCATGTTGACTTCATTAAATCAAGATGCATCAATTTTCAAAAGATTAGAAGAGAAAACAGTATATCTTGAAAAAGGAATGCGAGAAGTTTTGACAAAAAACAATATAGATTTCACCATTAATAGAGTAGGATCTATGATTTCTGTTCATTTTGACCAAGTACCGGTAATTGATTTTGAATCAGCAAAAAAAGGAGATAATCAATTGTTTAAAACATTTTTCCACGGCTTATTGAAGGAAGGGATTTATATTGCACCTTCTGCGTATGAAACATGGTTTATTACCGATGCTTTAACCCATGAAGATTTAGATTTTACAATACAAGCAATAAATAAAGTTTCGTTAGAAATGAAATAAAAAAAAATCCCGAATTAATCGGGATTTTTTGTTGTTATTTTGAAGGTTTGTATTCCGTAATTCTTTGATACAATTCCGGTTTTTGTTTTAACGTACTTCTTTGCTCATCTGATAGACCTGCTAAAAGCTTTTCTCCATATCTTTGATATATCATCGCTCTATCATTGTCATTTGTAGCATTCATAACGGCTTCATCACGCATGGTAAACAAAGTCATTAAATCATTTTTAAAACTTTCATCAATTTTTATAACAGATGTAATTTCGCTGATTGTTTTGATGTTAGCAGTTTTCATGTCTTCAGCAGACTTTTCTTGTTTTACATTAGCAGGTTTTAAAGTGCTTTGTGCATTTGAAGTCAATGAAAATGCAAACAAACATATACAGATGGAAACAAATTTTTTCATACTATTTATCTCTTTTTTATTAGTTAATGAGCGAATATAAGTTAAAATGGAATACAAACAAAATTTTAATTCAAAAAATGTTATTGCTTGTTTTTAGCATTTTGTCTTTTAGACATAAATTTTTCTTTTCTTTCCTCACGTTTTTCGATGTTCTCTTCCCATTTTTTAAATTGGTCGGCAGTAAGAATTTTTTTCATTTCTTCTTTTAAGGCTAATTTTTCATCAAGCATTTTACTTTGCATAGCGAAACGTTCATCTTTTGAAAGGTTTTCTCCTTTTTCCTTTTTTGATTTGATTTCATTTCGAGTTGCTTCTCTTTTTTTGGCTTGATTAAGCAATACTTTTTTTAATTGTTCCTGTTGTTTTGTATCCAAGCTTAATTCTAAAGTCATTTTTTTCAATTGAAGTTCAGCTTGTTGTTCAGGAGTAAACGATTCTAGCTTTTCCATTTTTGCTTTTCTTTCTTCCATTTTAGGTTTTTCATCTTGTGCAAAACAAACTAAGTTAAGTAATAATACTGTTGTTAAAACTACATTTTTCATGATGATTAAATTTTAAGATTTTGATGATAAGACAAGTCTCTTTACAAATGGTTTAATTCTTATGTTTTATTTAACAAAAAATCCCGAATATTCGGGATTTTGAATTATTTTTTATTTAAGCTCTACGGTTTTTGAGTCACCTTCAACCAGTACTTTAATGAGGTTGTGTTTTGATAAACCTTTCATTGCTGCATCCCATTTTTTTCCACTCATCGCTGCTTTTTCTTTCAGTTCTGATAAAGCTATACTGTTGTTTTCTTTAAGAAGATTGGCAATTATTTTTTCATCATCTGTCAATTCAACTTGTTTTTTCTCCGGACGCATCTGAGGGAAAAACAAAACTTCCTGAATGGATTGATTATTCGTTAAAAACATGATTAACCTATCCATTCCAATTCCTAATCCGGAAGTTGGTGGCATGCCGTATTCTAAAGCTCTTAAAAAATCGTTGTCAATAAACATCGCTTCGTCATCTCCACGATCAGCCAATTTTAATTGATTTTCAAAACGTTCTCTTTGGTCAATTGGGTCATTTAATTCAGAATAAGCATTGGCTACTTCTTTGCCGCAAATCATTAATTCAAAACGCTCGGTCAATTCAGGGTTTGAACGGTGTTCTTTACACAAAGGACTCATTTCTTTGGGATAATCAGTGATAAATGTTGGTTGGATAAAATTTACTTCACATTTAGCACCAAAAATTTCATCAATTAACTTCCCTTTACCCATAGAATCATCTACAGGAATACCCATTTCTATTGCTGCTTTTCTGATTTCTTCTTCCGTTTTTCCGGAAATATCAAAACCTGTAAATTGTTTAATGGCATCAGTCATTGTTACTCTGGGATATGGAGCTTTGAAATTTACTTTATGTTCTCCAAAAGTAGCCTCAGTTGTCCCATTTACTTGAATAGCACAATATTCCAAAAGATTTTCAGTGAATTCCATCATCCAATTATAATCTTTATACGCCACATAAATTTCCATGGCTGTAAATTCGGGATTATGGGTTCTGTCCATTCCTTCGTTTCTGAAATTTTTTGAAAATTCATAAACGCCATCAAAACCACCAACAATTAGTCTTTTTAAATAAAGTTCGTTGGCAATTCGCATGTATAATGGAATATCTAAACTGTTATGATGTGTGATAAAAGGTCTAGCAGCAGCTCCACCAGGAATAGATTGCAAGATGGGTGTTTCTACTTCAAAATATCCTTTGTCATTAAAGAAATTTCGCATAGCATTGAACAATTTTGTTCTTTTTACGAAAACTTCTTTTACATGTGGATTCACAACCAAATCAACATATCGCATTCGATATCTGAGTTCAGGATCAGTAAAGGCGTCATAAATATTTCCTTCTGCATCAGTTTTAGGTAAAGGTAATGGCTTCAGAGTTTTACTCAACAATTTTAAATCCGTAACCTTTACTGTTTTTTCGCCAACTTGTGTCGTAAAAAGAGTACCTTCAACACCTATAAAATCACCTAAATCAATTAATTTTTTGAAAACTTCGTTGTATAAGTCTTTGTTTTCGCCCGGACAAAGTTCATCTCTGTTTACATACAATTGAATTCTTCCTTCGCTATCTTGCAAAGAAGCAAAAGAAGCTTTGCCTTGAATTCTTGAACTCATTATTCTACCCGCAAGAATAACCTTTTTTCCCTCTTCAAATTTTGTTTTAATGTCTTTAGAGGTATGATTAACAGGAAATAAATCCGCAGGATACGGATTAATGTCCATTTGTCTTAAAAGGTCTAATTTTTCTCTACGAATAATTTCTTGTTCCGATAGTTGCATAATGTCCAAAATTTGAGCTGGCAAAGATAGTTATTATTTAAATATCTGTCAAAGTCAAAATATTAATCCATTTCAAGAGATTTTTACTTACTTTTTTTCGAAATTACACCTTAATATATATACTCTTTAAATTGTATCTTTGTTTTTTTTTTAAAGTTGGATATGAACAAAACTATTATTCTTGAAGATTTGCATCAAAAAGCATATCAAGCCACTTGGGATTTACAAGAAGAGTTGTTTCAAGAAATTGTGGATATAAAAATTCGTAATAGAAGAGAAAATATCCATATACAAACACCGAATTATTTTTTATTTGTTGAACATCCACATGTATATACTTTGGGTAAAAGTGGAGATTTTTCAAATTTATTAATTAATGAAAAACAACTTACTGAAAAAGGAGCTCAGTTTTTTAAAATAAATAGAGGGGGAGATATTACCTATCATGGTCCCGGACAAATAGTCGGTTACCCCATTTTAGATTTAGAAAATTTTTTTACAGATATTCATAAGTATTTGCGTTTACTTGAAGAAGTCATCATTCTCACTTTGGCCGATTATGGATTAAA
>JAFLBT010000069.1:4596-14338 GCA_017302935.1 Flavobacteriales bacterium
GAAGTGCGTGTTGAGCAAATCGAAGACATCGGCGCGAAGACGGCTGCGCGCCTTCGAGAACGCGCTGGCGGTGACCACGCGGCACAAGCGGCTGCGCCGGGCCAGCAGCGCGAAGAACGCATCGAGGAACTCCATTTGCCAGAAAAATATGTGCTATGGGTGTTAAAGCCTCAAGATGGGTTACGATGCATGGATTTGCTTTTAATGTGAATGTTGATTTGTCTTATTTTGATTATATCATACCTTGTGGCATAAAAGGAAAAGCAGTTACAACACTTCGAAATGAATTAGGAGTGCAACATGTTGATGAAAGTGAAGTGAAACAAAAGATTCAATTTTATTTTGAACAATTGTTCGAAGCTACTTTTAGGCTACAATCATAAATCTAACGTATATTGATCAGGCAATAAACGAAAACTGATACGGTGGTATTTTGTTACGCCAAATTTTGCGATAGCTTCACGGTGTTCTATTGTTGGGTAACCTTTGTTTTTATTCCAGTGATACATTGGAAATTCTTCATGAATTTTATTCATATACTCATCGCGATAAGTTTTAGCTAAGACAGATGCTGCGGCAATACTTTTATATTTACTATCACCTTTAATAATACACTGAAATGGAATGTCCATTATTGGTTTAAATCGATTACCATCTACAATTATATACTCAGGAATTGGATTTAATTTTTTGATGCTTTCTTGCATGGCAAAAATAGAAGCGTTCAAAATATTTATTTTGTCAATTATTTCCGGCTCGATGTGTTCAAAATGAAAAGCAATAGCTTCTGCTTCAATGATCGGTCTAATCTTATTTCTTATTTTTTCAGAAAGTTGTTTAGAGTCATTTAATTCTTTTAAGAAAAAGTTGTCTGGTAAAATGACAGCCGCTGCTGTAACCGGACCGGCTAAACAACCTCTTCCGGCTTCATCGGTTCCACATTCAATTGAATAATCAGAAAATTTTTGTAAAAGCATAATTGGAATTTTTTATTTGGTCACGCAACCAAATCAATTTTTTTGCATCTAAAGTATAAGTTTGTGCTTTAACATCGAACTGTCTGCAACTTTTTTAACACAAATAAATAATATTATTCCGAAGTAATATTTGTTTATTTAATAAATTATTAAGAAGTTTGCGGAATAACTAACTCAAATAAATTTAATATGAGATCGAAGTTCAAATGGATTTTTACGCTTTTACTAGCGTTTTCAATGCAGTTTTCGTTCGCACAAGAGAAAACTGTAACAGGTACTGTTACTGATGCTAGCGGTATGCCGTTGCCAGGAGCAACAGTTGTTGTAAAAGGTACCAACAGAGGTACATCAACAGATTTTGATGGAAAATTTTCTATCAAAGCAAGTGCGGGAGAAATTTTAGATATTTCTTTCGTTGGTTACAAAGCGTCTTCAATTAAGATTGGAGCCTCGAATGTTGTTAATGCTTCTTTAGTAGAAGATAATCAATTAGGAGAGGTGGTAGTAATCGGACAGGCTATCAAAAAAGAGAAAAAAGCTCTTGGTTATGCTGTTACTACAATTTCTAATGAAGATTTTGCTGCAAAACCATCAACTGATGTAGCTAGAGCACTTACTGGAAAAGCTCCAGGGGTGAATATCCAACAAACAAGTGGTTTGTCTGGTTCTGGTACAAACATCATTGTACGTGGTTATTCTTCTATTACGTTAAGTAACCAGCCTTTGTTTGTTGTAGATGGGGTTCCTTTTAACTCTGATACAAACAACGATAGAGGTTTTACAACGGGTGCAACAACTTCATCAAGCCGTTTCTTAGACTTGGATCCAAATACAATTGAATCTGTAAGTGTTTTGAAAGGTTTATCTGCAACTACTTTGTATGGTTCTGCCGGTAGAAATGGTGTAATCTTAGTTACAACAAAAGCGGGTAATTCAAAAGCAATTAACAACAAAATGAGTGTATCTGTTACTCAATCTTATTTTGCTACTGAAATTGCTAAATTACCTGAATACCAAAACAATTATGGTAATGGTTTTTATGAAAACTATTCGCCTGCATTTTCAAACTGGGGACCAAGATTTGGTACTGCCGGTCAGCAAGGTATTGCTGCTGATGGTACTATCCCTCATTGGTATTCTACTGTTGCGGGGTATGATACAATTTTTCCAGAATATCAAGGTGTTAGAGTTGCTTATGCTCCTCAAAATAACGTAAAGCCATTCTTTAGTACAGGTGCTGCTAATTCAACAACTGTTAGTGTTGGAGGGCGTTCTGAAAGTACAAATTACAATTTAAGTATTGGTAGAACTGATGATAAAGGTTTTATAGAAAACAATAACTATCAAAGGATGAACCTTAACATGGGAGGTCAAACTAAATTGAGTAATAAATTTACAATTTCTTCTGTTGTAAATTATTCTAAAATTGATAAAGTGTCTCCTCCTACTGCAGCTGGTTTTGGTTCTAATCCATCTGCTGGTGCTGTTTCAGCTTTTGCAAACATATTATATGTTCCAAGAAGTTTTGATTTGTTTGGTGTACCTTACCAAAATCCAATTGATGGTTCATCTGTTTACTACAGAACTGATATTCAAAACCCTAGATGGACATTAAAAAATGTTGAAGAAACAGAAGATGTTAGACGTATGACAGGTAATGTTACTGCATTATATGACATCAACAGTTGGTCTAATATTTCATATAGAGTAGGTTATGATGCTTACAATCAAATTCAAGAATTTAAAGTAAATAAAGGTGGTCCACAAAGCCCTGATGGTTCTATGAGAACTACAAGCAGAATCAATACTATTTGGGATCACACATTGTCTTATAATTTTGATAAGCAATTGGGAGGTGAAAATTCTAAATGGAATTTAGATGGTACTCTTGGTTTCAACCCAAGACAAGAAGCTTTTAATTATACTTCTACTACTAGTACAGTACAGTTTCTTTATGGTTTTATGGATCATCAAAACTTTGAGAATCGTGTTAATGATAGTTTTAAATCGGTTCAAAATGTTGTGGGATTGTATGGAAGTTTTACATTAGCTTACAACAAATATTTATACTTTAATATGCAAGGAAGAAATGATTGGGCTTCTACATTAGAAAGTGCAAACAATTCTATTTTCTATCCTTCTGCTTCTATTTCTTTTGTTCCTACAGATGCATTTTCAGGGTTGAAAAATAATAAGGCATTAAATTATTTGAAATTAAGACTAGGATATGGAACTTCAGCAGGTTTCCCAAGTCCTTATCAAACAAGAATTGGTCTATCTTCTGGTACTAATGTCTTCAACAGCCCTTATGGTGGTGTAGTTAATTTCTTAGCTATTGATAGTCAGCTTGGTAATTTGAATTTAAAGCCCGAGTTGCACAGAGAAGTTGAATTTGGTATAGAGAGTACGTTTTGGGATAGAAGATTTACTTTGGATGCATCTGTTTATGATAAACGTTCTTTTGATTTATTGTATGTTAGAAATTTAGATCCATCAACTGGTTTTACCAATACATTTGATAACATTTCTGAAATTTCTAACAAAGGGGTTGAAATTTCATTAAATGCTAAAATTATCAGACCAAAAACTGATGATGGTTTTAAATGGGATATGACCGGTATGTACACAACTAACAGAAATATCGTTGAAAGCTTAGGTTCTGATTCAGCTGGACAAGCTTTTGCAGGATTTACAAATCTTGGTAACTTTGCAGTTGAAGGAAGACCTTATGGCGTGATTTATGGTTCTGCTATAGCAAGAGATGCTAATGGTAATAAAATTGTTGATTACAACGGAAGTTATTTAGCTACTGATGATGTAGTTGAAATTGGTGACCCTAATGCGGATTTTAGATCAACTTTAATTAATGAATTCGCTTATAAAAATTTCTCTTTACAGTTTCAACTAGAATATACGCACGGTGGCGACATGTATTCAACAACTGCTGCAGCATTAATATCTAGAGGTTTAACTAAAGACACTGATTTTGATCGTTCTCAAACTTTTGTATTGCCAGGGGTGTTACCAAACGGAAACGTAAATAATATTCAAATACCAGCTGCACAATGGGGCTTTGAAAACAATGGTTTTGTTATTGATGAGCAAGCAATTTTTGATGCAACAAGCTTAAGATTAAGAGAGGTTTCATTATCTTATAATTTCCCCAAAAAGATGATTGAGAGAACTCCTTTTGGTAAAATTTCTATTTCTTTTATTGGTCAAAACTTGTGGTTCAAAGCTTTCAATTTTCCAAAATATGTTAATTTTGACCCAGAAGTATCAAGTTTAGGTGTTGGTAATGGTCAAGGATTTGATTACTTAACTGGACCAACAGCAAAACGTTATGGTTTCAACCTTAACTTAACTTTCTAAAATTCTATGAAAATGAAAAATAAATTTTTAAAATTATTTGTTGCTATTGGAATATTTTCTTTAGCATCATGTGAAACTACAGAGTTAGATTTGTTAGTTGATCCTAACTCTCCTTCTCCTGATCAATTGGATCCTAACTTTGTATTTAATAGTATTCAGTTAAGCTTACCTGGCTATGTAAATGCTGTAAATGGTTTTACAAGACAGGTTACAAGACAAACCGCGATGACAGGTGGTACAACATATAATAATGCTTATCAAGAAGTTAGTTTTAATGGTATTTGGGGTTCTGGATATGGAATTCTTAATGATATTAAAGGGATGGAACCAAAAGCTACAGAACTAGGATTAAATTATCATTTAGGTGCTTCTAAGGTAATTAAAGCTTATGTATGGTCTTCTTTAGCAGATGTTTTCGGTGATATTCCTTATTCTGAGGCTCTTTTGGGTAATGCTAATCTTTCTCCTAAATTTGATAACAGTGCTGATGTTTATAAAGGTGCTTTAACTGAATTAGATGAAGCAATTACATTATTATCACAACCTGCTTTAATTTATCCTAAACAAGATTTATACTATGGTGTAGGTGGTGGAGTTAATTCATCAACTCAAGCTAAATGGTTAACTGTAGCAAAAACATTAAAATTAAAGCTATTAAATAATGCTAGATTAAATGGTACAGCTTTAGGTGTAAATATTGCAACTGAAATGTCAACTTTATTAGCAGAAAATGATTTAATTGATACAGTTGATGAAGATTTTTCTTTTAAATACGGTACTTCAAGAGCATTACCTAATTCACGTCATCCTAATTATAATACTTTCTATGAAAATGCTACTACTATAGGTGGTTCATATATTGGAAATTATTTTATGTGGACAGTTGTTGGAGAAAAAGCTGTTGCTGATCCAAGAAGACCTTTTTACTTCTTCAGACAAGATACTAATACTGTTGGTGAAACTATCTTTACTTTAGGCTGTGCTTTTCAATCACGTCCATCACACTATAATAGTGCTACTTATGCTTCTTTTTATCAACCAGCTGTATTAGCACCATTTTGTGTAGCTACAACTTCAGGTTATTGGGGTAGAGATCATGGTGATGGTTCTGGATTACCGCCAGATAATGCAAAAAGAACAGTTCCAGGTGTTTATCCAGTTGGAGGAAAATATGATGAAGGTGTTCAAGAAAGTGTTCAAACTAATGGTACTGCTGGTTTCTTAGGAGCTGGTGTAATGCCAATTTTAATGAGTTCTTGGGTTGATTTTATTAAAGCGGAAGCTGTATTAACTCTTGGTGTTAGTGGTGATGCAAGAGCGTTATTAGAATCTGGTATTAGAAAGTCTATAAATACAGTTGCTAATTTCAAAACCGGTCTACCTGCTCCAAGTGTTGCTGCTGTTGACAATTATGTAAATTATGTATTAACTGCTTATGATGCATCTACCGATGCAAGAAAATTAGAGATTGTAATAAAAGAGTATTATGTAGCTGCATGGGGTAACGGTTTAGAGTGTTATAATAACTACAGAAGAACTGGTTATCCAAGTAATATGCAGCCTACTTTAAATCCTTCTACAACTGATTATTTCTATACTGCTTTGTATCCATCTGACAGTACAGTAAATAATCCAAATTCACCTGCTAATTCTAGAACTAAGAGAGTGTTCTGGGATCCAGGTAACTTAGTATTAAACTAAAAAAAATAAATTATGAAAAGAATTTTTTTATTATTAATGACTGTTGCTTTATTCTCTTGTGAGGACGAAAGCAGAATTCCTACACCAGATCGTGTAGCTGGAGCTTTTGTTTATATTGATAAGACAAAACCTGTTATCGACGTAACGCAAATTGCTACTTCAACTTTTGAAGGTGTTTTGAATAACCCAAGTGGTAATGTTGTAAAATATGATTTGTATGTAAGAAGAGTTTCTAGTGGAATAGCTGGTGATTATGCTCTTTTAGAGTCTATTACTTCATTCCCTTACAATTTATCTGTTTCTGCTGGTGAAGTTGCTACTGCATTAGGTTTACAGTTATCTGAAATTTTACCTGGTGATCGTTTTGATTTTTGGGCAGAAACGTTTGATGCTAATAATGTTAAAACAACATTTAATGAGCTTGCACCTAATACACAGGGTGAGGTTGGTGTAAAACAAGCATACAAATTTAATACATATGTATCATGTCCTTTCGTTCAAGCTGACGCTATTGGTGTTTATGAGTTTACAGAAGATGCTTTTGCAAATGAAACTGATGTTTTTGAAGTAATTGCGGGTTCTAGTGATGATAAAGTTATTATGGTTGATCCATTTGGTCACCCGAGTGCCTTCAATATTGAAGTTGTTGTAGAATTGGGTTCAGGTATTGCCTCTATTGAAAGACAAAATGCTTGGGATCCTTCTTATTACAGTTTACCTGCAAATTATGGTACAGCTACAATTGGAACAAATGGTTCAGCTAGTTTCTTTTTCTCATGTACAGGAACAATAAATTTCTCTGTAAAACATGATGTTGCAATTGGAACGTATGGATTTAAAAATTTCAAAGCACAAAAATTGTAAACCTTAACCATTCGATTTTTTATCGATGTTAAAACAAACTTAAGTATGAAAAAAATAATTAATATTTTTTATGTCGCAGTGCTAACTTCAATGTTTGTATCCTGTGAACAAAATGATAGAATTTCTGGTTCTCCAGAACAAAATGATGATATTGTAACATTGACAGGTGTTATTTCATCATCTGAGGCTTCTGTTGTTGCAGGTCAAACAATTTCTTTTACAGCTACGATTCCTCAAACATTTGAAGGAGATGTTGATGTTGAAGCTACTGCAATTTTACCTAATGGAGTTAAAACTACTTCATTTGTAACTATTCCTGCAGGACAAACTACAGCTACAGGTGAAATTGAAGTTCCTGCTAGTGAAGCTCCTGTTTTAATGCCATTTAATAATAATATGAAACTTTTCTTGTCTGCAATTTTATTGTCTGTAGGAGAAGAAGGTACGCATTATTTATTAAATTCAAATGAGCTTTCTTTAGATTTCGGTGATTCTGAAACTCCTGCTGCAAATATTACTCGTTTACAAGTAAGATTTGATTGGAAAGGACCTTACGGAGAAGCGGAGAATGATTTAGATCTTTATTTATTAAGATTAAATCCTGACAATTCACTTACTGTAGTAGGTACTGGATTTACTGGAACTCGTTATGAAAATGGTGCTATTTTAAATACTGCTGTTGATGGTACATATATTGTTGCTGCTGAATCTTACACTTTGACTTATGGGTCTGAGTTAGGTTCATTGCCTTACAGATATGTGTTGCGTTATCCAGATAATTCTGTTAAAACTTTTGCTGGTACTTTCACTGATTTCACTGAAGGAGATTTTGTTGAAGTATTGCAAATTGTTAAAACTACTGTTGATGGTGTTGTTTCTTACAACGTAACTCAACTGTAAATTATAATTATTCATTTAAATCCCATTCGCAAGAATGGGATTTTTTTTTGTTAAATTTTTTTTATTTAATGGTATTTTTTACGTAAATGTTTTAAATTTACCATCTTAATTAAATTAACTATGAAAAATAAAGTACTTTTCTTTTTTGTTTTTATCTTTTCTTTCGTTTTACAAGCTCAAACGAAAGAGGAAAGAAATAAAATTGTAGCTTCTTATGATTTTGCTAAAAACGAATTGTTTAAGGCAGAATTAAAAAAACGTTTTGAAAACGAAAAATTATTTACCCAAGACTTTTTGTTAAGAAACGCTTTACCACAAACGTACACAACAAAAGACGGAGCTTTTGCAGAATTACAATTTGTAACGAAAGAGGGTTATCCAATTTATTACATGACCCATAATACGGGTGCCGGTATCACTGTTAGAGCCAATCGCCTTCATTCAGGAGGTACCTTAGGTTTTAATGTAAATGGTCAAAATATGATTGCCGGTGTTTGGGATGGTGGAGCTGTAAGAACAACCCATAATGATTTTGGTGGAGCTAACTCTAGAGTAACACAGAGAGATGGAGCTACTACACTTAGTGCTCACTCAACGCACGTTTCTGGTACAATTTGCGGAAGTGGAACAAATCCTGCATTACATAGAGGTGTTGCTTATCAATCATCAGTTTGGGCTCATGATTGGAATTCAGATATTTTAGAAGTAATTGATAGATGTGAAGAAGGATTATTAGTTTCGAATCACTCTTATGGTTTTGGATTGTTTGACAACAATGGAAATGTTCAAATTCCACAATATTATTTTGGTGCTTATATTCAGACTTCTCAAAACTGGGATATTGTGATGAATATGTATCCTTATTATCAATATGTAACTGCTGCAGGAAATGACAGAGCAAGTAATGCTTTAGTAAATGATAAAGGTGGATATGATTTATTATCAGGAACAAAACTTTCTAAAAATGGAATTACCGTTGGAGCTGTAAATCAAGTAACAACTTATACTTCAGCTACTAGTGTTAGTATGTCTGATTTTAGTAATTGGGGGCCTTCTGATGATTCAAGAATCAAACCGGATATTGTAGCAAAAGGTGTTTCGGTTCTTTCTCCTGTTAGTACTTCAAATACTTCAAGAGCTTCTTATGATGGTACATCAATGGCTTCTCCTGGTGTAGCTGGTGGTTTATTATTACTACAACAGCATCACAATAATGTATTTGGTACATACATGAGAGCTTCAACAGTTAAAGGTCTTACCTTACACACTGCTGATGAAGCAGGTGGAACTGCTGGTCCGGATTATCAATTTGGATGGGGTTTAATGAATTGTGAAGCAGCTGCAAATGCAATTAATAATAATGGACTTACTTCTATTATTCGTGAATTAATATTGAATCCTGGTGAAACAATTACAGTTAATGTAAAAGCATTAGGGGGTACAACACCGTTAATGGCCTCTATTTCTTGGACTGATCCTGCTGGGCCTATCAATGAAGGCACAGTAGATCTTGCAACTCCTGTTCTTGTAAATGATCTTGATATTAGAGTTTCTAATGGAAGTTCAACTTTCTTCCCATGGAAATTGTCTGCTGCTCAACCATTTTTACCTGCTACAACTGGAGACAATATAGTTGATCCATTTGAAAAAATTCAAGTAAATAACGCAAATGGAGATTATACGATTACAATAACACACAAAGGAACATTAGAAGAGCCTCAAAATTTTGCTTTAGTTGTTACTGGTGTTGATTCAAAATTTACTATACGTACATCTGAACCATTAAAAACAGTTTGTACTACTCAAAATGCCGTTTATAATTTTCAATACATTACAAACAGCACTATTCCAACAAATTTAAGTGTTGCCAATTTACCAGCTGGAGTGAACGCTTCGTTTAATTCTACTTCTGTAAATGCTACAGGAAA
>JAFLBT010000007.1 GCA_017302935.1 Flavobacteriales bacterium
AGAGCGATTAGGTTCTGATAATAAAATGGTGCGTTTGTTGGCGAATCGTGCAAAAACTGACCCAAAACGAATTGTTTTTGCAGAAGCAGATCATTTAGATGTACTAAAAGCTGCTCAAATTGTGATGGAAGAAGGGATTGGAAAGCCTATCCTTTTAGGAAATAAAGAAACCATTTTAGAATTAAAAGAGGAAATTGGTTTTGATGCCGATGTGCCGATTTTAGACCCTAAAACCAAAGAATTGGATGAAAAACGAATGCAATATGCCAATTCTTTTTGGGAATCAAGAAAACGTCGTGGAATCACTTTGTTAGATGCTCAAAAATGGATGCGTGAACGCAATTATTTTGCTTCTATGATGGTGAATGAAGGGGAGGCGGATGCTTTAGTAACGGGTTATTCCAGAAGTTACCCTTCAACCGTTAAGCCAATAATGCAATTGATTGATAAAGCTCCGGGTGTAACCAGAATCGCTACTACTAATATGATGATGACCAATCGGGGACCAATATTTTTCTCTGACACCGC
This sequence comes from Flavobacteriales bacterium, assembly GCA_017302935.1. Classification (GTDB taxonomy): domain Bacteria; phylum Bacteroidota; class Bacteroidia; order Flavobacteriales; family Flavobacteriaceae; genus Flavobacterium. The sequence goes on from JAFLBT010000007.1 coordinate 529, forward strand.
CATAAATGTAGATCCATCAGCTGATGATTTGGCCAAAATTGCTTTGATGACCGCAAAAACAGTAAAGATGTTTGGAATGCAACCTGTTATTGCAATGACGTCTTATTCCAATTTTGGGTCTTCAAGTAATGCAACCGCTGAAAAAGTGAGTAAAGCCGTAGCATATCTTCATAAATATTATCCGGATTTGATAGTAGATGGTGAAATTCAAGTTGATTTTGCTCTTAATCCTGAAATGTTGAAAGACAAGTTTCCTTTTTCAAAATTGGCCGGTAAAAAAGTAAATACGCTTATTTTTCCAAACTTAGAGGCTGCGAATATCAATTATAAAATGTTGAAAGAATTGTATAAGGTTGATTCCATTGGGCCTATTATGTTAGGTTTGGATAAACCTGCTCACATTTTTCAATTGGGTGCAAGCGTTGAAGAAATGGTCAATATGGCAGCAGTTGCAGTAGTTGATGCTCAGGAAAAAGAAAAGCGTTATAAGTCAATTAAAGTGAGTTTTTAACTAAAATTTACGTTATTAATCGTTTTGTTGATTGATAATTAAAGTTTTTTGCTACATTTGAAAACTAACTTTATTCAGTTATGATTGCCCATATTCATGGACGCTTAGTAGAAAAAACACCAACCGATGTAGTGATAGACTGCAACGGAGTAGGGTATCATTTGCAAATTTCTCTTCATACTTTTTCACGCCTTCCAGACAGTGATTCCATTAAATTGTATACTTATCTTCAAATTAAAGAAGATGCTCATACGCTTTTTGGTTTTGCAGAAAAATCAGAAAGAGAAATATTCAAGCTGTTACTTTCTGTTTCCGGTATTGGAGCCGGTATTGCGAGAACTATGCTTTCTTCTATGGAGCCAAAGCAGATTATTCAAGCTCTGGCGTCGGGAGATGTTGCTACTATTCAAGGAATAAAAGGAATTGGTGCAAAAACGGCTCAACGAGCAATTTTAGATTTAAAAGAAAAAGTGTTAAAGGTCTATGCTTTAGATGAAGTTTCTGCTACTTCAAACAATACAAACAAAGAAGAAGCGTTATCTGCTTTGGAGGTTTTGGGCTTTAACAAAAAATTAGCAGAAAAAGTAGTGGAAAAAGTAGTGAAAGAGCAACCAGACGCCACCATTGAAACAATAATTAAACAGGCTTTAAAAAATTTATAATACTTGAAAACGAAGTATCAATTTAGCATTTTAGACGAACTTAAAAAATACGGATTTTGGTTGATTTTGCTGTATTCTACCTTAGTTTTTTCTCAAGAAGATGATACGCCAAAGGATACAGTTGGATATAACAAAGGAAAAATTCAGTTAAATAATCCACCAAGTATTGTGTCTGCCTATACCTATGATCCGGTTACCGATAGGTATATTTTTAATTCTTCTATTGGTGAGTTTAACATCAATTACCCAGTTATTTTAACACCTAAAGAATATCAAGAGTTAGTCTTGAGAGAATCCATGCGTAATTATTTTAAACAAAAATTAGACGCAATGGAAGGCAAAAAAGATGGTTCTGAGGAAGCTAAAAAAGACTTATTGCCAAGGTATTATGTGAATTCCGGTTTTTTTGAAACAATTTTTGGAAGCAACACCATTGATGTTCAGCCAAAAGGATCTGTTGAAATGGATTTGGGGGTACGTTACACCAAACAAGATAATCCTTCTTTTTCACCCAGAAATAGAACTACAACTACATTCGATTTTGATCAACGTATCAATATGAGTTTGACCGGAAAAGTGGGAACTCGATTAAACGTTAATGCCAATTATGATACCCAATCAACATTTGCTTTTCAAAATTTAATCAAATTAGAATATGCTCCAGATGAGGATGCTATTCTTCAAAAATTAGAAGTAGGAAACGTAAGTATGCCTTTAAACAATACCTTAATAAGAGGTGCTCAAAGTTTGTTTGGGGTAAAAGCTCAGTTTCAATTTGGTAAAACAACTATTACAGGTATTTATTCAGAACAAAAATCGCAAACTCGATCTGTAACGGCACAGGGTGGAGGAACCATTCAGGATTTTCAACTTTTCGCATTGGATTATGATGCAGACAGACACTTTTTCTTATCTCAATACTTTAGAGATCGTTATGATGCATCCTTGCGAAATTATCCGTTAATCGATAGTCGTGTACAAATTACCCGTATTGAAGTTTGGATTACCAATAGACAAAACAGAGTAAATACTTCTCCTGAAGGAAATAATTTAAGAAATATCATTGCTCTTCAAGATTTAGGAGAATCTGGCATAAATGGAATTTCCGATAGTCAAATAGTGGGAATTGATCCAATTCCTGCTGGATTTTTTAATGTGCCACCTAATTCTCCATCTAACAACTCCAATAATGATTTTAATCCTGCTCTGATTCAATCGGGTGGAGGATTGTTAAATTCGAATGTACGTGAAATTGTAACTTCCGGCTCTGGATTTAATTATTCGGCAATCGAAGGTTTAGATTATTCTAAATTAGAAAATGCCAGAAAATTAACCTCAAATGAATTTACTTTTCATCCCAATTTAGGATATATTTCTTTGCAACAACGATTAGCCAATGATGAAGTAGTAGCTGTTGCTTTTCAATATACTATTGGTGACCAAATTTATCAAGTAGGAGAATTTGGTAATGACGGAGTAGAATCAACTGTTGTAGATCCTTCTACTAATATTCCGGCTACTCAGTGTTTGATTTTGAAAATGTTAAAAAGTAATTTAACCAACGTAGATAAGCCAATTTGGAATTTGATGATGAAAAATATTTATCAAATTCAAGGAGCTTTTCAATTGAGCCAGGAAGATTTTAGATTTAACATTCTTTATACAGACCCTTCGCCTTTAAACTATATCACTCCGGCAGGAAATCCACCTTTGCCATTACCAACAGATGTAACGGAAACGCCATTGTTAGAAGTTTTTAATGTTGATCGTTTAAATTATACTAATGACCCACAAGCTGGAGGTGATGGATTTTTTGATTTTGTGCCTGGCTTAACTGTAGATACTCAAAACGGAAGATTGATTTTTACAACTGTTGAGCCTTTTGGTAAACACTTGTTCAATAAGTTAAGAACAAATCAATTAGAAGATTATGATAATCCAACAACGGGTTACAATGTCAATCAAAATAAATATGTTTACAGATCTATGTACAGAAGCACTCAAGCGGCTGCTTTACAAGATAGTGACAAAAATAAATTTTTATTAAGAGGTAGATATAAATCACAAGGGGGCGATGGTATTCCAATTGGTGCGTTTAATGTTCCTCAGGGTTCTGTTGTGGTTACTGCCGGAGGTAGAACATTAACTGAAGGAGTTGATTACACTGTGAATTATCAGCTTGGTAGAGTTAGAATTTTAGATCCTTCATTGCAAGCATCTGGAACTCCTGTTAATATTTCTGTAGAAAATAATTCCGTTTTTGGTCAACAAACCCGACGATTTATGGGGCTTAATGTTGAACATAAATTTTCTGATAAATTTCAAATCGGAGGAACTTTTTTAAGAATGACTGAGAGACCCTTTACTCAAAAGTCAAGCTTTGGTCAAGAGTCTGTTAACAATTCTATTTATGGTTTAAATGGAAATTATTCAACTGAACTTCCTTTTCTAACACGATTAGTAAATAAACTGCCCAATATCGATACAGATGTTCCTTCAAATATTTCTGTTCGTGGTGAAATTGCTTTTTTAAAGCCCGATACACCAAAAGCGGATAACTTTGATGGAGAATCTACCTTATATGTTGATGATTTTGAGGGTTCTCAAACAACAATTGATGTAAAATCAGCTTTATCTTGGAGTTTAGCTAGCGTACCCGAACGTAATACAACTAGCACGTATGACTTTTTTGGTAATTCTACTTCGTTACAATATGGTTTTAGAAGAGCAAAATTGTCTTGGTACACCGTTGATCCTATTTTCTATACCAGCCAAAGACCGGGTGGAATTTCCAATCAAGATATGTCTTTAAATAGAACCAGACGATTCTTTATTAATGATATTTTCCCAGTAACGGATATTGCTCAAGGTCAACAAACCGTAATTAACACCCTAGATTTAACGTATTATCCGGCAGAAAGAGGACCATATAATTATAATCCAGCGACTACACCGGATAATCTTTTGCCAAATCCGGAGCAAAATTTTGGTGGAATTATGAGAGGAATTAATTCGACTAATTTTGAACAAGGGAATGTTGAATTTATTCAATTGTGGTTATTAGATCCGTATTTTGGAACTACCGAGACGCCTTCTACAAATATTGGTCAGATTTATTTGAATTTGGGTGAAATTTCAGAAGATGTATTGAAAGACGGTAGAAAACAATATGAAAATGGTTTGCCAGAACCAGGTTCGTCACAACCCACAATCCCAACCATTTGGGGTAAAGTACCGGCATCTCAATCGTTGATTTATGCTTTTGATACAAATGATAATAATCGAGTAAATCAAGATGTTGGTTTAGACGGTGTAAATGACGCCGAAGAAGCACTATTAGAAAATATACCTCCAATAATTGCCGGTTTTAGTGACCCGGCTGCGGATAATTATCAATTCTATTTGAGTGCATCCGGTAATGTTATTCAACGCTATAAAAATTATAATGGTTTAGAAAGAAATTCACCTGTTGGTGTTTCAGATAATAATCGCGGAAATTCTACTTTGCCGGATGTTGAAGACATCAATCGTGATAATACCATGAATACCATTAATGCCTATTATGAGTATAAATTAGATATTACTCCTGATATGCAAGTGGGAAGCAATTATATTACAGATGTTAAATTAATCAATCCTTCTCAAACTTCAGATGGATTAGATTTACCTGCCGCCAGATGGTTACAATTTAAAATACCTGTAACAGAATTTGATAATAAGATTGGTAGTATTTCAGACTTTAGATCAATTCGATTCATGAGAATGTTTATGACCGGATTTACAGATGAAATAACTGTTCGTTTTGCCACTATAGATTTAGTAAGAGGTGAGTGGAGAAGATTTACAGGAACATTGCAACCTGATGATGTAACAGGAACAGATGAAGATGATAATACAGCTTTTGATGTGCAATCTGTTAATATTCAAGAAAATAGTAATAGAGACCCAATAAATTATGTAATGCCACCAGGTGTTAGACGTGAGCAATTATTTAATAATAACACGGTAATCAATCAAAACGAACAATCTTTGTCGTTAAGAGTAACTCCAAAAAATTCAAACCAGCCTGGAGGTCTAGAACCCGGTGATTCTCGTGCGGTATTTAAAAATTTAGAGGTGGACATGCGTCAGTTTGAAAAACTGAAAATGTTTGTGCATGCCGAGCCGGTTGTTAATGATTCTAATCCGTTGCAAGATGATGAAATGGTAGCTTTTATCCGTTTTGGAAATGACTTTACACAAAACTTTTATCAAGTTGAAATTCCTTTGAAAGTTACTGCTTTTGGATCAACTTTACCTGAGGATGTTTGGCCGGAAGACAATGAAATTGACTTAAAACTTTCATTACTAACAAAATTAAAAGTGTTGAACATTAGTGGTCAAAATCCGAATCCTGATGAAATATTTTTCAAAGATGAAGATGAATTAGACCCTTCCGCAGCCAACAAACCAAATAAATTGCGACTAGGAATTAAAGGAAATCCAAACTTTGGACTTGTTAGAACATTGATGGTTGGTTTAAAAAATGCAAAAACAGGAGACATTACTTCAAGTAGTATTAGAGGTGAAGTTTGGTTGAATGAACTTCGTGTAGCCGGTATGAAAAATAAAGGAGGTATGGCTGCTATTTTGAATGTTGATGCTAATGCTGCCGATTTTATGAATTTATCAGCAACCGGAAGAATGAATACCATTGGTTTCGGAACATTAGAACAAGGAGCAAATGAGAGAAGTAGAGAAGATATGCATCAATATGATATTGTTACCAATATCAATGTAGGTAAGCTTCTTCCAAAAAAATGGGGTTTAAACCTGCCATTTAATTATGCTATTGGAGAACAATTTATCACGCCTCAGTTTGATCCATTCTATCAAGATATTGAACTTCAACAATTGATTGATATTACACCTGATGCTGCTGAAAAAAGAAATATTGAAAACAGAGCCATCGATTATACTAAACGAAAAAGTATCAACTTTATTGGCGTAAGAAAAGAACGTGGTGCGGAGCAAAAACCAAAGATTTATGATGTAGAAAACTTGACGTTATCGCATTCATTCAATCAAGTTGAAAGACATAATTATGAAATTCAAGATTACGTAGATCAACAAGTGCGTTCTTCTGTTGATTATGCATATTCTTTTCAACCAAAACCGGTTGAGCCGTTAAAGAACAATAAATTCATGAAAAAATCACAATATTGGAAATTGTTAAGTGATTTTAATTTCAATTATTTGCCTACAAATATCAATTTTAGTACAAACGTAATTCGACAATTTAACAGACAACAATTCAGACAAGTGGAAGTGCAAGGAATTGAATTAGATCCTTTGTATAGAAGAAATTATTTGTTTAATTATCAATATGGGTTTAATTTTAATTTGACTAAGTCTTTAAAAATAAACTATACATCTGACAGAAGTAACTTAGTTCGAAATTATATAGATGATGATGGTTTACCTGATGATTCAAATCGTATTTTTGATGATTATTTTGAAGTAGGTATTCCTAATAATTTGAATCAGCAAATTGTTGTAAACTATGATTTACCATTAAATAAAATACCTTTTTTAAGTTTCTTAAAGTCGAATTATACGTATACCGGTACATTTAATTTTACGCGTTCATCGTTAGCATTATCCTCTTTTGAAGCGGAAGACGGAACAGTATATGATTTAGGGAATACGATTCAAAATACTGGTTCTCATCGTTTGAATACAACTTTGAACATGGATTCTTTTTATAAATACATTGGTTTAACAAAAACACCAAAAAAACCTGTTGCACCAAAACCTGCTGCACCAAAACCAGGCGAAAAAATAACCAATCCAACACAGCCTCAACAAAGTGAAGGAAATGTTTTTGTAAAAGGATTGATAGGTGTTTTAACTAGTGTGAAAAATATTCAAGTAAATTATACCCAAAATGAAGGAACATTACTTCCGGGTTATACACAATCACTTGGTTTCTTTGGTTCAACCAGACCTTCTACGGGTTTTGTTTTTGGATTACAAGATGATGTTAGATATGAAGCAGCACGAAGAGGTTGGTTAACAATTTTTCCAGAATATAATCAAAGTTATACGCAAGTATCAACCAAACAAATTAATGCGACAGCAAAAGTTGATTTGTTTCCTGATTTTACTATCGATTTGGTTGCCGATCGAAATTATATGGAAAATTTCTCGGAGCAGTATGATGTATTGAATGGAGAGTATAATTCACGTTCACCTTATACAACCGGTAATTATTCAATTTCAACTATTTTAATTAAAACTGCTTTCCAAAAAAGTGATGAAACCGGCTCAGCTGCTTTTCAACAATTTAGAGACAACCGTTTAGTTGTAGCAAACCGTTTGGCAGAGCAGTATTATATTGGAGAAATCCCAAGAGTTACCGATACAAATGATCCAAATTTTGGTTACCCGGTTGGTTTCGGTAGAAATAGTCAAGCTGTTTTGATTCCTTCTTTCTTAGCGGCCTATAGTGGGAAGGATGCTGGAGATGTTTCTACAGGAATTTTTAGAGATATTCCAATTCCAAACTGGACTGTGAAATATAGTGGATTGATGCGTTATAAATATTTTAAAGATAAATTTAAGCGTTTTTCTATTCAACATGCTTATAAATCTACTTATACAATTAATTCATTCCGTTCTAATTTTGAGTATGAGCAAAATCCGAATCAATTGGATCAAAGTGGTAATTTTTTCAATAAAACATTAGTGCAAAACATCAACTTGATTGAACAATTTAACCCGTTGGTTAGAGTTGATTTTGAAATGAAAAACTCCTTTAAGTTTTTGGCTGAAATGAAGAAAGATAGAGCGTTGTCTATGAGTTTTGATAATAATTTATTAACCGAAGTACGAGGAGTAGAATACATTATTGGATTAGGTTATCGTATAAAAGATGTTACCATAAATTCTGCTTTGGCGGATAATCCTCAAGGTGTTATTAAAAGTGATATAAACATTAGAACTGATTTTTCATTTAGAGATAATAAAACAATTGTACGTTACTTAGATTATGACAATAATCAGTTAGCTGGAGGGCAAAATATTTGGTCAGCAAAAGTAACAGCGGATTATTCGTTCAGTAAAAATTTAACGGCCATTTTCTTTTATGATCATACTTTTTCTAAAGCAGTGATTTCTACTGCTTTTCCATTGACAAATATTAGAGCCGGATTTACGCTTCGCTATAATTTTGGGAACTAACAAAATTTTGTAGTCAAAAAGGTTTTATAATACTAGTATAAAAATTACATTTGCTGAAAATAACAAACAAAATGAATATACCATCAAATTTAAAATACACTAAAGACCACGAGTGGGTTAGCATAGAAGGTGATGTTGCAGTAGTTGGCATTACTGATTTTGCTCAAAAAGAACTTGGCGACATTGTTTATGTTGAAGTGGAAACATTAGACCAAACGTTAGCTAAAGATGAAGTGTTTGGAACAGTAGAAGCTGTTAAAACAGTTTCTGATTTATTTTTACCTCTTTCAGGAGAAATTTTTGAATTTAATGATGAGTTAGAATCAAATCCTGAATATGTGAACAGTGACCCATACGGGAAAGGCTGGATGGTAAAAGTGAAAATTTCAGACACAACTGAAATAGATGAATTATTAGATAGCGAAGCATATAAAGCATTAATAGGTGCATAAGAAAAAATTACTTTTTTCAATTTTACTTTTTTGGGTTATTTTGATAACCACTCTTAGCTTAGTAAGTTTTAGAAAAATGCCCAAAATAGGTGTTGAAAATAGTGATAAATATGTACATTTCACCTTTTATTTTGTTTTAACCATATTATTGTTTTTGAATATAATTGTAAAAAGCAATTTTTGTAAAACAATATTTATTTCAATTTTGATTGCTGTTTTTTATGGCATAATAATTGAAGGAATGCAAGAAGCTTTTACAATTGCCAGAAGAGCAGAATGGGGTGATGTAATGTTCAATTCTTTAGGAAGTTTAACCGCCTCACTATTGTTGTTTTTGAATAGAAAAAGGTTAAATTTTTTAAAATAGTTTTTAGATTTTTTATAAATAGTTATATTAGCAACTCAAAATACAAATTATGGAACCAAAAAAGAATCCGAATGTTGATCCAAAACGAAATAGTGGTCTCTATTTTCAACTTGGTTTAGCAGCAATAGTTGTTCTTTCTTACTTAGCGATTGAGTTAAAAACATATGAGAAAGATTTGTCTGGATTAACTTCTAAAGTGGATAATAGCTTCTTAGATGAAGAAGTGCCAATTACACAACAATTAAATCAACCACCACCACCTCCACCACCTCCACCACCAGCACCAGAGGTGATTAAGGTTGTAGAAGATAAAAAAGAAATTAAAGAAGTTCAAATTCAATCTACAGAAACCAACCAAAAAGAGGAAATTGTAAAAGCTGAAAAAGTTGTTGTGGCTCAAGAAGAAGAACCAGAACCTGATGTTCCTTTTGCCATTATTGAAGATGTACCACTTTTTCCTGGTTGCGAAAGTGTAGCCAAAGAAAAGAGAAAAGATTGTTTTCAAGAAAAAATACAAGCACACATCAAGAAAAACTTTCAATATCCTGAAGCGGCAATGGATGCCGGTCATCAAGGAAAAGTGTTTGTAAGTTTCATCATTGAAAGAGATGGCTCTGTTACCATTGCTAACATGAGAGCTCCTTATCCAACACTTGAGAAAGAAGCACAAAGAATTATGTCTAAATTACCTAAAATGGTTCCCGGTAAACAAAGAGGGAAACCGGTAAGAATGACCATGAGTATTCCAATTACTTTTAAATTAGACAATTAAAATCAAATCCACTGAAAAGTGGATTTTTTTTTGGCATGTTTATTGGGTTAGGGTTAATGAACCAAAAAAGTAATTATTATGAGAGCTTCTGAAAACCAATCCAATCGAAACCTAAACTCAAATTTATATTTTCAGTTAGGGTTATTAGTTAGTTTAATGACTGTTTATTTTGTTATTGAATACAAAACACCTTATGTAAACGAAAAAGTTTTTGTTTACAAAGTCCCAGCCACTGTTGAAGAGAAAGTTTTTGCAGGTAATTTCAAAATAGAAAAGGAACCAAAAATCGAACCTAAAAAGGAGATTGTTAAGCCGAAAACTTTTGTAAAGCCTAAAATTACCAATTTCAAACCGGTTTCCAACACAACTGAAATTCCGGCTACAGATCAGACTGAACCTGAACAAGTAGAAACTCCAATTGAAACTAAGCCTGAGCCAACAGTAGTTACTACTATTGTAGATGATCCGTCAAAGTTTAAAAATCTTTGGGAACTTGACGAAAAACCTACTTTTAGTAAATGTTCCGGATTAAAAGGATTAGAAAGAGATAAATGTTTCAATGAAGAAATGAGTCGCTTTTTAAAAAATAAATTGGAGTATCCTGAAAAAGAAATGGAGAAAAGAATTGAAGGTACTGTTTTCATTCAGTTTGTAATTAACACTGACGGAAGTATTTCAGATGTATCGGCAATTAACAGAAAAAATCAAGTTATTCCAAACTTTGAAAAGGAAGCTTTTCGGGTGATAAAACAGCTACCGCGTTTCAAACCGGGTATGCAAGGAGGAAAACCGGTAAGAGTTGCCTATCAAATCCCAATCAAATTTAAATTAGTTGAATAATATTTCATAGAAATGTATCCCACTTCGGTGGGATTTTTTAATTTTACACTATGGATATCAAACAATATTTAGATTCTACCTATTTAAAAACGGCAGAACAAGCAAATTTATCAGAAGCTGAGGATGTTAAAGTTGTTTCTTCTTTTATTCAAGAAGCAATTAAGCATCATTTTAAACTTATCATGATTCGCCCTAAACATGTAGCATTGGCAAAAAAAATGATTACTGAAGCGGCTTCAAAAGTTTTGGTTGGAACGGTAATTTCTTTTCCTGAAGGAACAAATACTTTGGAAGAAAAATTGGCTGAAGCCGAAAAGGCCATTCATGACGGTGTAGATGATTTAGATTTTGTTTGCAATTATCAAGCGTTTAAAAACGGCAATTCTGCTTTGGTAAAAGAAGAAGTATTGAAATGCACTCAATTTGGACTTTCACATCATAAAACTGTAAAATGGATAATTGAGGTAGCTGCATTATCCAATCAGGAGATTATTCAACTTTCTGCACTGATAAAGAATGTGGTCATGTCAAATTGTAAAGAAGATCAATATGCTTCCGTTTTTGTGAAATCATCTACCGGATTTTATAAAACTGAAAATAATAAACCCAATGGTGCAACAGTTTCCTCAATAATAGTGATGTTGGAAAACAGTTCGCCTCTACCGGTGAAGGCAGCCGGCGGTGTTCGCTCCTATGAAGAAGCTGTAGAAATGATTCAACTAGGCGTAAAACGTATCGGCACATCTTCAGCCTTAGCCATTATTACGGGACAAAAAGTCCAAAGCGGATATTAATCATATTACCTTTTTTTGATGAAAAAATTTATATTAATTATAGTTTTTAGTTGTTTTTCTTTTAATGTTTTTGGACAAGACAAGAGCATTGAACAATTTCCGGTTTTTCCTTCCTGTCAACAAAAATCAAATGTTGAGTTAGAAAATTGTTTCTATGAAGAAGTTCAAAAATTGGTTTTTTCATCGTTCACTATCCCCGAAAAAGTAAAAGAAAACGGTTTCAAAGGTAGTTTTAGAGTGCTTTTTGAAGTAAACAAAGAAGGAAAGTTTGTTTTGCAATATGTGGATGCACCTTATCCTGAATTAAACGAAGAGGTAAAGAGAATTTTTGGTTTAATGCCGATTATTGGTCCACCAACTTTTGCCGGAAATCCAACTTATTCAAGGTATTCTATTAAAATAAATATTCCATTAGAAGAAAGTTTAAATGCAGCAAATTCAGTTTTAAATGAATCTTCAAAAAATCTAAATCAAAAAAAGGAATTAACAGAATATGATGCGATTAAATACAGCGAATTTTCTCATCCTGAATTTAAAAGTAATTTAAATATTCCATTTAGTCATAATTTATATACGCAGTTTGATGCGGCTTTAAATCAAATAGGAACAAATAATCACACAGCATCAAAACCATATACGTATGCCGAAGTGAGCCAGTATTATGATTTTAAGGAAGCCTATCAAAAAATTAAAAAAGACAAATCAAGCGTTTGGGGTAAAAAATTATGGAATGATCATACGGTAGCCATTCAAGGGGAAGATTATTGGTTCACTTTGAACCCTATTTTTGATTTAAGGGCCGGAGTTTCAAGTCCAAAAGTTAATGATTACACCTATCAAAATACAAGAGGTATTCAAATTCAAGGAGGTTTAGGAAAAAAATTAAATTTTACAACTTCCATTTATGAAAGTCAAGGAAGATTTGCAGGATATTACAATGATTATGCGGAAAGCATTCAGCCTTCTGGTGGAAATCCAGCTGTAATACCGGGCATAGGCATTGCAAAATCATTTAAAACAGATGCCTATGATTTTGCTCTTGCAGATGCTAATATAACGTATAATGCTGACAAATTTATCAATTTACAGTTGGGTTATGGACGAAATTTTATTGGTGATGGTTATCGCTCTTTGTTAACTTCTGATGGAGCAAGTCCGTATCCTTTTTTTAAAATCAATACCACTTTTTGGAAGATTAAATATACCAATACCTATATGTGGTTAAAAGACATTCGACCTGAAGCTACAATTGATGGAACGTATGGAAGCAAATATATGGCTAATCATTTTTTAAGTTGGAATGTAACAAAAAGATGGAATTTAAGCTTTTTTGAATCAGTAGTTTGGACCAATACAAATGATAGAGGCTTTGATTTTAGCTTTGTTAATCCAATTATTTTTTACAGAACGGTTGAGTTTAATTCATCCTCAAAAACCGGAAACGCAATGTTAGGCTTTACTTCAAAGTATAAATTGAGTAACCAATGGGCGATTTATGGTCAATTTTTGATTGATGAATTTGCCTTGAATGATGTTAAAGCATCCAACAAAAGTTGGCGAAATAAATTTGGTTATCAAGCAGGTGTGAAATATTATAATGCTTTTAATATTCAGAATTTATTCTTGCAAGCTGAATATAATCACGTGAATCCTTATGTGTATGCTCACAGTAATCCAATTACCAATTATGGTCACAGTAACCAAAGTTTAGGTCATCAGTGGGGAGGAAATGCAAAAGAATTTTTGATAATTGCGAGATACAATAAAGACAGATGGTTTGGCGATTTGAAATTAACTTACGGTGTTCGTGGATTAGATTTTGATAACGATGATGATTCGTTTAATTATGGTGGAAATATCTATAAAAATTATAATGAGGGTCGTCCGTTTGACACTGGTGTAAAAGTTGGTCAAGGAAATAAAACAACCATTATGATAGCCGATTTTCAGGCGGGATATTTAATTAATCCTTCTACAAACTTTAAACTCTTTGGAAGTTTAATTTATAGAAGTTTTGATCCTTCCAAAAATACGCTTACCACTTTTAAACAAGATACTACTTGGTTTTCATTTGGTGTTCGTGCAGATTTATTTAATTGGTATTTTGATTATTAATTGTTTTTTAGGGTTTGAAAATAATTCAGTAGATTTTATATTTTTTTCTGAACTGTTCAATCGGTTGTAAGTAGAGTTATTTGTATCTTTGCCGAAAATTAAAATACGGCATTTTTGAACTCCGAAACAATTACTACTTCCAATAGAACTCTTTTTGGCGATTTTAAAGAAATCACAAAGGCGGGTTTATCCATTAGCGTAGTTTTTTCTTCTATTGCCGGCTATTTTTTAGGAATTTTATCGCTTTCAGAGTTCAGCTGGACTACTTTTTTATTTTTAGCTATCGGTGGCTATTGTATGGTTGGAGCTTCTAATACCTATAATCAACTTATCGAAAAAGATTTAGATAAATTGATGGATAGAACCAAAAATAGACCCATTGCAGCCGGAAGAGTTTCAAATAAAAGAGCATTCATTTTGGCTTCGGTTTTAACCTTAATTGGGATTGTTATTTTATATTTAATTAATCCCAAAACAGCAATGTTTGGGGCAATTTCGATTTTTTTATACACAAGTGTTTATACCCCTTTAAAAACGGTTACTTCTCTTTCTGTTTTTGTGGGTGCCATTCCGGGAGCCATTCCTTTTATGTTGGGTTGGGTGGCTGCTACAGATGATTTCAGTTTAGAAGCCGGAACCTTGTTTTTAATTCAGTTTTTTTGGCAATTTCCCCATTTTTGGGCCATTGGATGGTTTTTGTATGATGATTATAAAAAAGCAGGATTTTTTATGTTACCAACTGGTGAAAAAGACAAAGGAACTGCATTGCAAATCATTTTATATACCATATGGTTAATCATTGCATCGATATTACCGGCTGTTTTTCCATACATAGGAATAGTAGGAAGCCGTTTATATTTAACACCAATTTCGGCAGTAATTGTTTTTTTAATCGGTGTTTGGATGCTTTATTTTGCATTCGAATTATATAAAAAGAGAGATGCAAAAGCTGCTCGAAAATTGATGTTGAGTAGTGTTAGTTATATTACGTTGATTCAATTGGTTTACATTGCAGATAAATTTCTAAGATAATTTTAAAAAAATATGACAGTTCAAGAATATAACGAAAGAAAAGCACAATCGTATAAATTGCTACTTTGGTTTGCCATGATTAGTATGGTGATGATGTTTGCTGGATTAACAAGTGCTTATGTAGTGAGTACTTCGCGAAAAGACTGGCTGAAAGAATTTGATATGCCAATTGCCTTTGTTTGGAGTACTATTTTAATTATAATCAGTAGTGTAACCATTCATTTGGCACTATCGTTTATTAAAAAAAATGACAAGGCAAAAACAAGTTTACTTTTATGGGTTACTTTGTTACTCGGAATTGGGTTTGTTTTTACACAATTTTTAGGTTTCGGACAAATTATTGAAAATGGTTATTTTTTTACCGGAAGTGAAAGTAATGTGACCACTTCCTTTTTGTACATCATTGTGATAATGCACTTGGCACACCTTTTTGGAGGACTAATCGCATTGCTAATCGTAATTTATAATCATTATAAACAAAAATACAATTCAACTCAAACCCTTGGAATTGAGCTTGCTGCAATGTTTTGGCATTTTCTTGATTTCTTATGGATTTTGTTGTTTTTATTTTTCTATTTTTACGAATAGAAAATTTATGTAAATTTGGGAACTTTTTAACTAATAACTATATATGGGAGCGACAGTTACTACAACTGAAGAAAAAATCTGGAATGGCGGAAATGAGCCAATGGGTGCTAGCTATGGTAAAATGATGATGTGGTTTTTCATCTTATCAGATGCTTTAACCTTTACGGGATTCTTAGCAGCATACGGTTTTTCAAGATTTAAATTTGCAGAAAGTTGGCCAATTGCCGACGAAGTGTTTAATCACTTTCCATTCATGCACGGGCACGACTTGCCAATGTTGTATGTTGCATTAATGACTTTTATTTTGATTTTCTCTTCTGTAACAATGGTACTTGCTGTTGATGCAGGGCACCACATGCAGAAATCAAAAGTAGCTTTTTATATGTTTTTAACCATTATTGGAGGTCTTATTTTCGTAGGATCGCAAGCCTGGGAATGGAAAAACTTTATCAAAGGCGAATATGGAGCAATCGAAACCAAAGGAGGAAGCATTATTCAGTTTGTGGATCAAGATGGTAAACGAATTCAATTAGAAAAATTTGCTAAAACGCTACCAGGTGATCGTGTTCAACATGAGCGTAAAAATGGAATTTGGTTCACTAAAGAAGCGTCTTTGCCAGGATATTCAATAGCTGAGGTTGTTGAAGGTTTCAAAGCTAATCCAAACATTTTGGTTAGAACGCAACAAATGTATTTGGATAAAAATGACAAAACCGGAGTTCATCCTACTTTAAATAAAGAAAAGCATAAAACCATTTTAACCCGTGAAGAATCATTAGCTCGTTTGAATGATGCTGTGCATGTTGTTCAAGGAGCTAACTTGGTTAGAAATGAATACGGTAATAAACAATTTGCTAACTTCTTTTTCTTCATTACTGGTTTTCACGGATTCCACGTTTTTTCAGGAGTAGTAATTAACTTCATTATCTTCTTAAATGTAATTTTAGGAACGTATGAGCGTAGAAAAAATTACGAAATGGTAGAGAAAGTAGGGTTGTATTGGCACTTTGTAGATTTAGTTTGGGTATTTGTATTTACCTTCTTCTACTTAGTATAATTTATTAAACGAATTTAAAATGGCACACGCACATAATTTAGCAATTTTTAGAGGAAGACTTAAATTCAAGTCTAACGAGCAAAAAATTTGGGGAGTTTTAATCTTTCTTTCTATCGTAACAGCGATTGAGGTTGTATTAGGTATTTATAAACCAGCTGCCTTAATGACTGCTTGGATTTCACCATTTGAAGGTGGTTTTGGAGCGACTCTTATGAATATGATTTTATCACCATTCATATATATTATTCCTTTGAACTTAATCTTTTTAGTTTTAACTATTGTTAAAGCATATTATATCACTTGGGATTTCATGCACATGAGAGATGAAAAATCAAGTTTAAGAAGATCTGTTGTATGGACATTTGTATTCCTTGCCTTATACATTGCTTTGATATTTTTGTTAGAAGGAGGTTATATTTTCGATGTGTATAAATCATCAATAATTAAGTGGAACTTTTAACGATAAATTTTAATATATTTAAGGTACGCATTGCGTACCTTTTTTTATTTTTGTAAAGCATAAATGCATTGCAATGAAAAAGAATATTGTGCTTTTTGTTTTGTTTGTTTTACCCATTGTTGCTTATCTTTTTTTTGCATCCGGGGTTCATAATTTTACTCATCTGCCAACTGTTACTCCTTCTGTTCCCGATTTAAAAGAATGGAAAAGCACAAAAGGAGAAACATTTTCTTTAAATAATAAGATTACTATTTTAGTGTTTCCCGGAAATGAAGTCGTAAAAAACAAAGGAAATGCCTTTAATCTCAACCAAAAGATTTACGAAAAAGTAATGGGTTTCAGTGATTTTCAATTGATTTGTGTAACACCATTTGGTATGGAAGAACAAACAGCCCAAGTGCAAGAAGATTTAAGTAGAATTTCAGACATGTCGCGTTGGCATTATATTTTTGCATCTCCGGATGAAATTAAGAACTATTACCAACAATTTAATTTAATTGGACAATTAGGAACTGATGTGGGTACGCCAAATGTTTTTATCATTGACAAGGAAAGAAATTTAAGAGGAAGAAAAGGAAAAGATAAAAAAGGAAATGCTGAGTATAAAGAAGGCTATAACACTATTTCTGCAGCAGATCTTCACAACGAAATGGGAGATGACATTAAAATTATCTTAGCAGAATATAGATTAGCATTAAAAAAGAATTCAGCAAATAGAAAAAAGTAAAAAATGAAAAATAAATCATACATCGGTATTTCGTTTATTATTCTTGTTTTCGGAATTATTTTTATTCCAAGAATAATAAAAAAGATAAATCAAGAAGAAGTTACAGAAATTGATCGTTTAAACGTTCCAGGTTCAAAAGAAACTTCAGAAGATTTGTTGATTTCAATTGGTAAAGCTCCTAAGTTTAGTTTAACTAATCAAGATAACAAAATCATTACAAACGAAGATTATAATGGTAAAGTTTATTTGGTTGAATTTTTCTTTTCTACTTGCCCTACCATTTGTCCGATTATGAATAAAAATATGGTGGAATTACAAAATCATTTTGAAGGAGAAAAAGATTTTGGAATTGCATCTATTACCATAAATCCGGCACATGATACTCCTCAAATATTGAAAGAACATGCGGCTCATTTGGGTGTAAAAAATCCGAATTGGCACTTTTTATCAGGAGATAAAGACTATATCTATTCTTTGGCTAATAAAGGATTTTCCATTTTTGCCGGAGAAAACAAAGACAGTGAAGGTGGTTTTGAACACTCTGGTTTGTTTGCCTTGATAGATAAAAAAGGCAACATCAGAAGCAGAAAAGACGATTTTGGCAATCCTATTGTTTATTATGATGGAATTGAAGCAAAAGGAATTGCTGCATTGAAACAAGATATTAAAGTACTATTAAGCGAATAATATGGAAAATACAGATACACTATCAAAACTACAATTAGAGAAAAAGTTTAATAAATTAATCATAGTTCTATCTATAGCCATTCCCGTTGTTGTGGCGTTGTTATTTGGAATAAAGTTGAAAGATTATGGAATTCAAGTTGAACCATTATCTTTTTTACCTCCCATATATGCTACTTTAAACGGAGCAACAGCAATGTTATTGGGCTTAGCAGTGTATTTTATTAAAGAAGGAAATGTTCAAGCTCATAAAAGAGTAATGCAAACCGCTATTGCATGTTCTGTATTGTTTTTAGTAATGTATGTTGCGTATCACATGACTTCCGATAGCACTCCTTTTGGTGGAAAAGGATTTATCAGATATATTTATTATTTTATCTTAATTTCTCATATCATTCTTTCAGTTGCTGTCATT
The DNA here is from genome assembly GCA_017302935.1 of Flavobacteriales bacterium. Classification (GTDB taxonomy): domain Bacteria; phylum Bacteroidota; class Bacteroidia; order Flavobacteriales; family Flavobacteriaceae; genus Flavobacterium. The sequence goes on from JAFLBT010000007.1 coordinate 19,226, forward strand.
CCATTGGTATTAGTAACCTATGTTAAAGCATTGTCAGAACGTTTTGACAAGCATAAGAAAATTGCCAAAATTGCTTATCCGGTTTGGTTGTATGTTGCAGTAACCGGTGTGATAGTTTACTTTATGATTGCACCCTATTATGCTCATTAAAAGATTTTTTTTGGTTTTATTTTTAGTGATGATTCCTTTCACTAGTTCAGCTCAATGTGCAATGTGCAGAGCAGCATTAGAAAGTGAAGGAGATACTTCAAAAGCAGAGGCTATAAATAATGGTATAGTTTATCTAATGGCTTTTCCATACATCATGGTTGCTATCGTTTTTTATGTAGTCTATAAAATGAAGTTCAAAAAAAAGAAACCAGCGGAAATGAATTAATCCATACCGTCAATGGTAACTGCTGTTTTTCCTTTTCCTTTAATAAAAGCTAAAATGGCAGTATTGGTTAATTGAATTTTTTGAAATTCAAAATCTTCAATGGTACCATTAACAAATACGCCTTTCATTGGCGAGTAATTTTTTATATAGGGTAAAATATTTTGTTTCGCTTCATCTAAATTTGGACGAATGGAATACCGACAGTTTTCTTGAATTTTTCGTAAAACATATCCTTGTGCCAGCCAGTTTGCAGATCGAATCAAAAAGTTTTTGGTGTTCAAAACATAATCAAGTTGGTCAAAATAAATTTCTTTTGTTTCAGTATTATATTGTGGAAAACCGGATAAATAAACAGTACCGTTGATGGAACCAATCATATCTAAAGCGATAATCATTTTTCCGTCTTTGTGCCAAATATCAACTTTTGTTACTGTTACTTTTTTATTTCCCTCGCCAAACTCAACTCCTTGAAAATTTTTGGTCATAATTTGTGATGCATCTTCATAGGTTGAAACGGCAATAATGTTTGCTGTAATATGGTCCGGCATTTTAGCTACCGGTTTCAATACAATATTTTTTTTATCAAATTTTTTTTGAGGTGTTTTTCCAATAATGGTTTCAATAGAACACTTTAAACCCATTTCCATTTTTATCTCTTTATCAGACAAAACAGCATCAGTAACATAGAGTTCATCGGGTACAATTCTTAACCAAGAAGAGTATTCTTTGCTCATTTCAAATGGGGTTGATAATTTTTCAAGAGCATCTAATACATTGGGCTTAAAATCCAACGAAGACTTTATCGCTTCATCTATATTTTTTTCAATTTTAGATTTAAATAATCGTGCTGCTGGATTGATTATATAAGTAATTGGAATATTTTTTCCGGCTATTACTACAGTCGGGCTTTCTGTCCAATCTAACGATTTTAGGGTTGTATTGGTGCGAAGTTGCCAATTGGTTAGTCCAACATCGCTTACAAGTGAAACAACACCATTCAAATTAAATTCTTTTGTATCATATAAACTGATACCCATTTTTTCAAAGCCATAGCGGTAAATTGCATTCACTTTTAAAGGTAAAACAGTATTTAATTTTGTTGTGTTTCCCTCTTTTACCGATTCAATTTTAATTACATTTTGTTTCCATACTTTAACTGCCAAATTATCATCTTTTAAAATGGTATCATTATAAATTAAACCATTCAAAGATTTGTTTACTTGTTTTTCAACATCTTTTAATTGAATGGTTACCGGCAAGTGAATAAACGAAGAAGTTGTTTCATACTCAATTGGTGCAGCATTGTTAGGCTCAGGTTTAACTAAATCAATTTTTTGAGTGCTCGAGCAAGCACTTATAAAAAGTAAAATGAAAAGCAATAAAATGGGGAATAAGATATATTTCATTGATGTGGTGCTGATTTTTGAGTGTAAATGTACTTTATTTTTAAATTTCTTTATTTTAGTGTAACACATTTTTCATTTTTGCGTCCTATCTGCATAAATTAGTTAAGAAATACATTCAAATGTTACAACAACTCTTTTCTCTAAAAAATGAATCAACTAAAAACCGAATTCATCTATTATGTATAGTGACTTTCGTGTTTTTTGGTATTTCGATTCATGCTCAATCCAAAAAATGGACGCTTGAAGAGTGTGTAAATCATGCTTTGGAAAATAATATTTCAATTAAGAATTCAAAGCTTGACGAAAAATTAGCAGAGATTTCAAAAAGTGATGCAATTGGTGCTTTTTTACCTTCAGCTAACGCAACAACTTCCCACTCATGGAATATTGGTTTAAATCAAAACATTACAACCGGTCTTTTAGAAAATCAAACTACTCAGTTTACCTCTGCAGGATTAAATGTTGGTGTTGATATTTATAATGGTTTACAAAATCAATACCGATTACGCAGAGCGAATTTAGCCAAAATTGCCAGTCAGTATCAATTGACTAAAATGCAAGAGGATATTGCTTTGAATGTGGCCAATTCGTTTTTGCAAATTTTATTCAATAAAGAAAATTTAAAAGTTCAACAGCAGCAACTTTTAAATAATCAAAAACAAAAAGAACGATCAGAACAACTTCTTCAAGCCGGAATTATTCCAAAAGGAGATTTGTTAGATATTAAAGCCAATGTTGCTTCTAGTGAACAATTGGTCATAAGTGCTGAAAATGCTCTTCTTATTTCAAAATTAAGTTTAGCTCAGTTACTTCAATTGGATAGCTTTAAAGATTTTGATATTGTAGATCAAGATTATGAAGTGTTGCAATCACCTCTGTTATTAGAAACAGCCGAATCAATTTATCAAAAAGCAAAAGAAACAAGAACTGAATTAAAAATTGCCCAAACCAATTTAGAAGTAGCAGAAAAAGACGTTTCCATTGCAAGAGGTGCTTATCAACCAAGACTTCAAGGTTTTTACAGTTTTAGTACAAGAGCTTCCAGCATTGGTAGAGTTACCGGAGTGGAATTGGACCCTAACAATCCAACAACAGTAATAGGATTAGTAGAAGGAACGAATCAAAATGTATTGCAACCTAATTTTAATCCTATTTTAGGAAACCCACTGCCAATTTTCAAGCAATTTGACAATAATAAAGGTCAAAATTTTGGTGTGCAATTAAGCATTCCAATATTTAATGGGATGGCAACCAGAAATAATGTAGAACGTTCAAAAGTTGCTCTAGAAAGAAGCAAAATTGCTTATGAACAAGAAGAGTTAACATTGGAAAGAAATGTTTATACGGCTTTTACAGATGTTAAAGCAGCTTTGAAATCGTATGATGCTGCCTTAACAACCTTGGAAGCCAGACAAGAAGCGTTTATCTACGCCAAAGAAAGGTTTGAGGTAGGGTTAATGAATGCCTTTGATTTGAATCAATCACTGGTTTTATTGACTAATGCACAATCAGAAGTGTTGAGAACCAAATTTGATTATATTTTTAGAACCAAAATTTTAGAATTTTATTTCGGAATTCCCATTATTAAAAAACCATAACTTATGTCAAAGAAATCAATATATCTATTTTTAGGAATTGCTTTAGGTTTAATTGTAGTCTTGTTATTGCTTTCAAAAGCTGGCTTGATAGGAAATAAAGATCAAGGAAAAGAAGTGGAAATCGCACTAGTGAATGAAATGACTATTGTAGAAACCGTTTCGGCTACCGGAAAGATTCAACCTGAAACGGAAATAAAAATTTCATCTGAGGTTTCAGGAGAAATCATTGAATTACCTATTAAAGAAGGACAAGTAGTAAAAAAAGGACAGCTTTTAGTGCGAATTAATCCAGATTTATATACGTCAAGTTTAAATCGTTCAGTAGCCGGATTGTCTAATACAAAAGCTAATTTGAGTCAGTCTGAAGCAACATTAAAAGAAGCTCAAGCCAATTATAATCGTAACAAAACACTTTTTGAAAAAGGAATTATTTCTAAATCAGAATGGGATAGAGTAGTGGCCGCTTATGAAGGAGCACAAGCAGCAAAACAAGCTGCGTATTATGGCGTACAAAGTGCAAGTGCAACCGTAACCGAAGCGAAAGACAATTTAGGACGAACTGTGATTTATGCTCCTGCGGATGGGACTATTTCCCTTCTTTCAGTTGAACTAGGTGAGAGAGTTTTAGGAACACAACAAATGGCAGGAACAGAAATTCTAAGAGTTGCCAATCTAAATAACATGGAAGTTGAAGTCGATGTAAATGAAAATGATATTGTTAAAATTAACATTGGCGATTCTACTAATATTGAAGTAGATGCTTACTTGAAAAAACAATTCAAAGGTATTGTAACCAGTATTTCAAATTCTGCCAGCACAGCTGTTTCTGCCGATCAAGTAACCAACTTTAAAGTGAAAGTTAGAATTTTAAAAGAATCATACCAAGATTTAATGGAAGGGAAACCGGAAACCTATTCGCCTTTCCGCCCAGGGATGACAGCCACTGTGGATATTATCACTAAAAGAAAAGAAAAAGTTTTTGGAATTCCTATCAGTGCAGTTGTAATGAAATCGGATACGCTAAGTACAAACAAAGTTGAAGTTAAACCCGGTGAGGTTAAAGATGGTGAAGAACCGGTTAAAAAATTAGACAAAAAACTAGAATGTGTTTTTGTTAAAGTTGGTAATAAAGCCAAAATAAGAATCATCAAAACCGGTATTCAAGATGATACTAATATTGAAGTCATTCAAGGTTTGAAAAAAGGGGAAGAAATAATTGTTGGGCCTTATGTAACCGTTACAAAAGAGTTGAATTCAGGTGATGCGGTGAAAACTAAATCAGCCGAGGAAAAAGAAAAACCAAAAGAAAAAAGTAAATAAATAGACTTTGCTTAACATTCATCAATAAAAGGAAATTAAATCATTTTAATTTCCTTTTTTTATGTTTTACATTTGCTCTTTAAATTTTCAAAATGGCATATATCTTAAATCTTGAAACTTCTACCCGAAATTGTTCTGTTTCAATTGCTTTAAATGGAGAAACTTTATTTTGTAAAGAAATCGCAGAATTAGGTTTTTCTCATGCAGAAAAGTTACATGTTTTTGTGGAAGAAGTTATGCAAGAGGTTAACTTACTATTTTCAGATTTAAATGCTATTGCGGTAAGTCAAGGTCCGGGTTCTTATACCGGTTTAAGAATTGGTGTTTCAGCCGCAAAAGGGTTGTGTTATGCCTTGAATATTCCCTTAATTGCTCTTGATACTCTTCAAGTAATGGCATCAAAAGTAAAAGTAAATGAAGGACTAATAGTACCAATGATTGATGCCAGAAGAATGGAAGTGTATTCAGCGGTTTTTTCAACCCAAAATGAAAAAGTAAGAGAAGTAAAAGCTGAAATCTTGACAGAAACGTCATTTAATGAATTTACTGAACCACTTTTTTTTGTTGGCGATTGTTTGGAAAAAGCAAAAACGGTATTACATCAACCAAACTTCCATTTTTTAGATGATGTTGTTTTTCCCTCTGCTGCTGAAATGAGTCAGTTGAGTTATGATAAATTCAAAACCAAATCTTTTGAAGACGTGGCTTATTTTGAACCTTTTTATTTAAAAGATTTTATGGCGAAGTAATTAAGAAGTCAATAAATCAATGATGCTGATATAATCTGCCTCTGTTTTGAAACTGTTTTTATTGTTTTTAAAATAGGTTTCGATTTTTTCCTTCTTGTCTGGGAACATTTTAATCAATTCTTTTTTGGATTCAGGAAATTGAAGTAGATATTCGTCGCCTGCTTTTTTGATAAAATAGCTGTCTTCTGCTCTCGTGTATTTGGCAGGAAAACCTCTTTTCATCGAATTTTCTGCTGGTTTTTCAGGTGTAAAATTTACTTTTTCTCTTTTGAATAAAATTAAGTTTTCCGTTGCTTTCACTTCGATAAAATAAGTGGAATGAACACTCCAATCCTTATTCATGAAATTTTCTAAAGAGTATTTCTTTTTAGAACTTAGTAAATTAATTACTTTGTTTTGTTCTGTTTTATTTACTAAAAAAGTATCTCTTTTGGTCATATTCGGATCAACAAATTCGAACATTTCATTATAAGCGTCGTATCGAACCAAATAGATTTTTGAGGATGATGATATTGTTGCTTCCGAAAATGTTTCACTTACATATTTTGTTCCTTCTATTTTTTCTTTGTATCGTTCTTTATTATTGATCCTAGGTACATAAACTTGAGCTATTATGGTGTTAGAAATCAAAAGAAAGATACAACTGAAGAAAAAAGCGTTTTTCATAATTTAAGATTGTTTAATGTGAATATCTCTTTGTGGAAAGGGGATAACAATATTGTTTTCGTCAAATTTAAGTTTTATTTGTTCTAAAATATCAGAACGCATCACAAAAAAATCTTCTGTTTTAGCCCAAGGGCGAACGGCCAAATTAATAGAACTATCTGCCAAATCTCTTACTAAAACCATTGGTTCCGGGTCTTTTAAAACCATAGGATGATTATTCATCACTTCAAGAGCCAATTCTTTAGCTTTTTTAATGTTTGAACTATAACTTATGCCAATTGTCAAATCTGCTCTTCGAGTAGTGGCATAGGTATAATTAATAATGTTGTTGTTTGATAAAGCCCCATTTGGCACAAATATCGTTTGGTTATCGACCGTAGATAATTGCGTAACAAAGATTTGAATTTGCTTTACTGTTCCTGATACACCTTGAGCCTCAATAAAATCGCCGACTTTAAAAGGTTTGAACATGATTATCAAAACTCCTCCGGCAAAATTAGAAAGAGAACCTTGTAAAGACAAACCAACAGCTAAACCTGCCGCTCCAATAATGGCTACAAATGAGGAATTTTCAACGCCAAGTCTTGAAATTACAGTTACAAAAAGAAGAATCTTTAACGTCCAAATTAAAATGTCGGCTAGAAATTTTGATAAAGTGGGTTCCATTTCCCGCTTAATCATAATTCTGGTGACAACTCTTTTTATGATTTTTATGGCATACCAACCAATTAAAAAAATGAGAAGTGCGGAGATAAGCCTAGGAGAATATTCCATTAATACGGTAATGGCATAATCCCAATATTTTTGTAAATAATTGATGCTTTCTTTTTCAATTTCATTCATAAAATCGCTTCTTTAGTAGATAATTTCTTGCAAAGATAATTATTAAAATGAATTTTTATGAAAACAAAACGTTAAGGTTAATCAGCGTTTTCGTCAGCTGCACGCTTAATTTCGGAGGTTCTTTCTTCCAAATCCTCTTTAATCTCTTCAACTTTTTCTTCTGCTTTTTCAACGGATGGAGCGGTAAAAGCATGAACTTTTTCTCTTACATCCTCAACCACATTTTCAAATGTCTCTTCTACTTTGTCTGCTATCTGTTTTACTTTTTCTTTTGCTTCAGGATAGTTTTCTTCAAGATCTTTTACGGTTTTTTCAACATATTCTTCAGCTTTAGCGGCTAATTCAGTTGCTTTTTCTTTTGCTTGATCTATTACAACTTCTGTTTTTTCTACCGTTTCTTTGGCCGTTTCTTTTGCTGAACCAAATAAGTTTTTAAAAAAATTTCCAAGTCCCATTTCTTTTGTTTTTAAGTTAATACCAAATCTACTAAATTTTGTTATTGCTTTAAAGATTAGTTAATTAAATCTTTATATATTTCATTAAAATTATTTTTTGGAGCTAGACACATTTTATTTTGGCAAACATAAAACAATGTTTCACCTTGTTTATACCGGTTTTTCAAAAATGCCAAGTCTGATTCTTTTTCACTTCCGGCCAAAAGTAGGGAAGGAAAATAAGATTGATTGATTTTAGCCAAATATTCAAATACTTGTGGACCACAAATACCTAACTCTTTTTGATAAGTAGAAAAATGCAATGCGGCTATCAACCAATTTGAAAAGGCCGATGGATAATCAATCGAAGGAATAATTTGGGACACCATTTTTTTAGAAATGCTTTCATAATGTTCTTTTTCAAAATAGATACTTAATTTAAATAAATTAGCAGCCATAATTGAGTTAGAACTCGGAATAACATTGTCTTCAATTTCATAATGATTAGCAATCAGAGCATTGTCAAGGTTTGAAGTAAATCGAAATAAACCTTTTTGCTCATCATAAAAATGATCTAAACAATAATCGGTTAAGTTTTTACAGTGTTTTAGCCATTTTTCATCCAAAGTTGTTTCGTAAAGAGCTATAAATGCGTCAATAACAAATGCGTAATCGTCTAAAAAACCGTTAATTGATGCTTTTTTATTTTTATACGTATGCCATAAATTTCCGTTTTCATCCCACAGTTTTGATACAATAAAATGAGCATTTTTTATAGCCAAGTCTAAAAAGTGTTGATGCTGAAGAGCTTTATAACTTTCAATTAAACCTTTTAGTATCATTGCATTCCAAGAAGTGATGATTTTATCATCTAAACGTGGGTTTTTTCTTTTTTCTCTTTCGGTATAAAGAAGTTTTTCCCAAATTCTCTTTTTTATTTTTAATTCTACCTCTGAAATTTGAAATTGATTAGCGACTGATTGTAAACTTTCTCGTTGAATGAGCACATAATGTTCCTTTTCCCAAAAACCAAAATCATTTATACTAAAAACAGATGCAAATAACTCAAAATCATCTTTTAAAATAGTTTGTAGCTCATTTTTGGTCCACACATAAAAAGCACCTTCCTCTAAATGATTTTCATTGGTCAAACTATCAGCATCTAAAGCGGAGAAAAAAGCATTTTCATCTGTTAACCATTCTTTTTCAATGAAAGAAATTGTTTTTACAATCACTTCTTTATACAATTCATTTTTTGAAAGTTTGAATGCGTTAGCGTATAAGGAGAGTAATTGTCCATTATCATATGCCATTTTCTCAAAATGCGGAACATGCCATTTTGTATCAATAGAATATCTTGAAAATCCTCCATCAACAATATCAAAAATTCCACCATACGCCATTTTTGTTAAGGTTAAATGAACGTATTCGAGCAGTTTTTCATTTTTAGTTAAATGACCATATTGCAATAGAAATTGATAATTAGTGGGCATCATAAATTTTGGAGCTCGTTGATAGCCACCAAATTCCCAATCAAAACTCTTACTCCATTTTTCCAAGAAATTGTCCAACAATGTAAAGTCTATTTCTGGCGTTTCTGTTGAAGTTACACCAAGTGATTCAATACCTTCATGCAACTTTTCAGCATACTCAATCATTTTTGACGGTTGGGTTAAATACAATTCTTGAAGTTGTTCTAATGTATTGATCCAATCGTTTTTTCTAAAATAAGTACCGCCCCAAATAGGTCTTCCGTCAGGTAAACACACAACATTCAATGGCCATCCGCCTCTTCCGGTCATCAATTGAACGGCTTTCATATAAATAGCATCAATATCTGGACGTTCTTCTCTATCTACCTTAATGTTGATAAAGAATTCATTCATAATAACCGCTGCTGCTTCGTTTTCAAATGTTTCATGTTCCATCACATGACACCAATGACAAGCAGAATAACCGATACTGATTAAAAGTAATTTATTTCTATCTTTTGCCTCATGAAGTGATTTTTCATTCCATGCTTTCCAATGTACCGGGTTTTGAGCATGTTGAAGTAAATAAGGGCTGGTTTCAAATTGTAATTCATTCATAAAAAAGCGTTCTTTTTGAGAACGCTTAAAATTACGATTTTTCTTGAATTATTCTATTTCAAATGTGATTTTTACATTCACTCGAAATTCTGAAATTTGTCCATCTCTAACTGATGCACTTTGGTCTTGAACATAAACAGATCGTATGTTTTTTAACGATTTTGCTGCTTGTGATACTGCTTTTTTTGCTGCATCTTCCCAGCTAATTTCTGAACTGGAAAGTACTTCTATTACTTTTAAAATTGCCATAATGATAAATTTAAGTATTAAAGGTAATTATAATAATCAAATTTTCAAAAAAATAGACTCAAAATTGATAACATTCGCTTAACATTTGTTTGAAATACTTAATAGAATTTTGCACTAAATTATAAACCATTAATATGGAACAAATTTATGTAGTAATGCTCGTTGTTTTGGGCATTTTGGCATTGCTTGATTTGGTGGTGGGAGTGAGTAACGATGCGGTTAATTTTTTAAATTCAGCAATTGGTTCAAAAGCGGTTTCTTTCCGAACCATTATGATTGTGGCAAGTATTGGTGTTGCAGTTGGAGCACTTTTTTCCAGCGGAATGATGGAAATTGCTCGAAGTGGAATTTTTGTTCCTTCCATGTTTACCTTTAATGATGTAATGATTATCTTTTTAGCAGTAATGATTACGGATATTTTATTGCTAGATGTTTTTAATTCGATGGGGTTGCCAACTTCCACAACAGTGTCAATTATATTCGAATTATTAGGAGCCGCAGTTTGTTTAGGCTTGTATCATATTTACATTTCAGAAGATAGTACACAAACTTTGGGAACTTATATCAACACCAAAAAAGCTTCTGAAATTGTGTTTAGTATTCTACTTTCTGTAGCTTTATCTTTTGGTTTAGGAAGTTTAGTGCAATATATTTCAAGATTGATTTTTACTTTTCAATACGAAAAAAGGATAAAATATATAGGTGCTATTTTTGGTGGTTTAGCAATCACTTCCATCACTTTTTTTATTTTAATTAAAGGGTTAAAAGGCGTTTCATTTATAGATAAAGAAACGTATGGTTGGATTCAAGATCATCAATTGGCAATCATTGGAATCAACTTTGTAACATTTACGATTATTTCGCAAGTGTTAATGAGTGTTTTCAAAATAAACATTCTTCGTGTAATCATCATTATTGGAACATTTGCATTAGCATTAGCATTTGCCGGAAATGATTTGGTTAACTTTATAGGTGTACCGATAGCAGCCTTTAATTCGTATGAAATATTTGCTTCATCAGGGGTTTCAGGTGATCAATTAATGATGGGTGCTTTAGCGGACGAAACCATTGTGGCTCCTTTCTATTTTCTTGCTTTAGCAGGATTGGTAATGGTAATTACACTTTGGTTTTCTAAAAAAGCAAGAAGTGTTATAGAAACCGGAGTTAGTTTATCACGTCAAGGCGATGGTGTTGAAAAATTTTCACCCAACACACTTTCCAGATTTGTGGTGAGAAGTGGTGTTTATTTAGGTCAAGCGATTAATTATTTTCTACCTCAATCTGTACAAATAAAAATTGATAAGCAATTTGAAAAACCGGAAATAAAAGGTAAAAAACGTAAAGATGAACCTGCTTTTGATATGGTTCGTGCATCCGTGAATTTAATGATTGCCAGTATTTTAATTTCTATAGGAACGTCTTTAAAACTACCACTTTCAACTACGTATGTAACGTTTATGGTAGCAATGGGTACTTCTTTTGCAGATAGAGCTTGGGATAGAGAAAGTGCAGTTTACCGTGTGGCTGGAGTTTTTAACGTAATTGGAGGTTGGTTTGTTACCGCTTTAGTAGCTTTTTTAGGTGCTTTTATCATGGCATTTATCTTAAAAGTGGGCGAAGTATATGCTTTTATTGGTTTATTGGTTTTGCTAGCGATTATTTTGTATAGAAGTGCCAGAAGACACAGTAAAAAGCAAAAAGAAGCAGATGAATTAGTAAAACTAAAAAGAGAAGACATTGTTACTATCAATGAAATTATTAGCGAAAGTTCAATCCAAATTTCAAAAGTAATTGGTACGACCAATAAAGTGTATAGTGATGTAATTGAAAATTTAGGATTACAAGATTTGGCTAAATTGAAAGAAAACAAAAAAGCACTCAAAAAACTTGAAAAAGAAGTAGATGAATTAAAAAGTAATGTGTATTACTTTATCAAAAATTTAGACGAAACTTCTGTAGAAGCCAGTAAATTCTATATTATGATTTTGGGCTATTTACAAGATATGATCCAATCACTTGGTTTTATTACGCAAAGTAGCTATGCTCACATTAATAACAATCATAAGCAGTTAAAATTCAATCAAATCAGAGATTTAAAGAGCATAGACAATGATGTTCAGAAATTATTTGATGATATTGAAACCATCTTTGAAAACAAAAGTTTTGATAAATTGAATGATGTGTTGAAAGAGAAAGCAACTATTTTAGAAAATGTTTCTGAATTAATTCAAAAACAAATAACTCGAATTCGTACAGTTGAAACAAGTCCTAAAAATAGTAAACTATATTTTGCTTTATTATTGGAAACAAATGATTTAATTAAAGCTACCATGAATTTATTAGAGCTTTTCCAAGAGTTTAATGTTCATGTGAAAAATAAGAAGTAAATCCTTTTATAAAGATAAATGCCCCATCAAGCGATTGCTTTTGGGGCATTTTTTATGAATGCTTTTTAATTTTATGTATTGATTGCTTCTACTTTAATAGCCTCATCTTTTAGCATGTCTTTCAACATGTTTTCAATACCGTTTTTTAAAGTAAAAGTCGAGGAAGGACAACCGCTACACGCACCTTGAAGCACCACTTTTACTCTCTTTTCTGTTTCATCAAACGAATCAAATAAAATGTTTCCACCGTCAGCTTGAACGGCCGGTTTTACATATTCTTCTAAAATATTGATGATTTGCTGAGAAGTGGCATCAAGTGAATCAAAATTGGAAAGTTCCTGCTTTTCGCTTTTTGGGGTAGTACTCAACAAATTTTCATTGATGATTTCATTTCCGTTTTCTACAAATGCTTTGATGAACATTCTTACTTCATTAGAAACTTCTTGCCATTCTGAACTATTATATTTTGTGATGGAAATATAATTTTCATCCATAAAAATCTCTTTTACAAAGGGGAATTTAAATAATTCTTTGGCTAAAGCGGATGGAAAAGCTTCGTCAATGTTTTTGAATTCAGCCGTTTTGGTCGTTATAATTTTATTGGCTACAAATTTTAAAACTGCCGGATTAGGGGTAGATTCAGCATAAATGGTAATCGGTGTTTTTTTGATTTCAGGGGTAGTATCAATTATGATAATTCCACCATTTGCCATGAATTCTTCAATTTGTTCCGCAACAGCATCTTTAACATCATTCCATTCCACAATGTTATACCGTTCAATGGCAATAAAGTTTCCGGAGATGAAAACGGTTTTTACAAAAGGTAAATAAAATAATTTTTGAGCTAATGGACTTTCTTTTGCTTCATCAATATTCTTATACTCGTAACTTTTATTTTTCGTAATAAAATCAGGAAATTCAAATTTTAAAATAGCTGGATTTTGTGTTTCTTTGATGATTATCTTGCTCATTTTCTTTTTTTGAGCAAATTTAACAAACTTATTTTAGGCAAATATGTATATTTGGAGTTTAATTTTTTATTAACAAAAAATTAAAATATGTTTTTCAACTTTCAACATTATAAAAATATAATCTGATGAAAATAAGATTACAAATCATACTTCTGTTATTACCGTTTTTTTCCATTGCTCAACTTTTTGTCAACAATACAACATTTACTCCTGCTCAGTTGGTTCAAAACACCCTTTTAGGAAATGGCGTAACAGTTTCAAATATAACTTTTAATGGAAGTGCAGCTAATGCAAATGCAGCAAGTGACCAAGTTGGTTTTTTTTCAACTGGAATTAACCCTACAAATTTGGGAATTGATTCTGGTATAATACTAACAACGGGTAGAGGAAATGTAGCTGTAGGTCCAAATAACGCAAATAATGCTTCTAATCCTCCTGCAAGTCCAATTGCTGGTGATGCTGATTTAGCACTTTTAGCTACGGGTGGTATTAATAATAAAGCTGTTTTAGAGTTTGATTTTATTCCAACTGGTAATCAATTAAATTTCAACTTCGTCTTTGCTTCAGAAGAATATCCGGAGTTTGTTAATTCAGCATTTAATGATGTTTTTGGTTTTTTCTTAAGCGGACCCGGAATTGCAGGGCCTTATAGTGGCGGTGCAGCTAATATAGCTTTAGTTCCTTCTACAACAACAGCTATAACTATAAATAATTTAAATGGAGGATTTGCTGCAGGTTGTCCATTGGTTCTTCCCGGAGGAGCTAATTCTGCTTTTTATGTAAATAATTGTGGAGGCACATCTATTCAATATGATGGTTTTACGACAGTTTTAACTGCAACAGCTACTGTTCAATGTGGACAATTATATCATATTAAATTAGCCGTTGCTAATGTTAGTGATAATGCTTACGATTCTGCTGTGTTTCTTCAAGCAAATAGTTTTAATGTAAATCCAATTGATTTAGGTAGTGATTTCTTAGAAACAGCTGGAAATGCTTTATGTATTGGTCAAACGGCCGAGTTAAATTCTGGTCTTGATGCTTCTGTTCCTCATCAGTGGTATTTAGATACAGTTCTCATACCGGGAGCTACAGGTAATACTTATACGGTTACGGAACCAGGTGTTTACACTGTAATTGCTACACCATTTGGTGCCGGATGTCCTATTCAGGATTCTATTCAAATTGAATACTACCCTCCTTTACCAGTTGCAGAACCTTTAGATTTGTTTAACTGTCCTGGTGATTTAATTTATGATTTGACTGAAAACACAAGTGTTGTATTAGGTGCTTTAGATCCAAATGTCTTTATTTTAGATTATGCGACATCTATTTTTAATGGTGAAAACGGTATTTTTATTGCTAGTCCTACAGCCTATGTAAGTAGTGGATTAGGTGAAATTGTGTATGTAGTGGTAGTAGATACTGGAAGCGGTAATGATTGTACTAGTATTCAACCTTTTCAACTTTTGGAACAATCTTGTACGCTTGATCCTCAGCCTTTTCCATTTACAGTGTGTGATGATATTTCAAATGATGGGATAGAGGTTTTTGATTTAACCCTAGCAGATAATGCTGCGTTAAATGGATTAGATCCTGCTCTTTATACAGTAACCTATCATTTATCACAAGCTGACGCGAATTCTGGAAGTAATGATATTTCGCCAGCTAATGCATTTTCAACTGCATCAACCATAATTTATGTTCGAGTTGAAGATAATTCAAATCCTACAACATTTGGTTCTACCTCTTTTTCAATAACCATCAATCCTACACCAATTGTAGCTGTAAACAATGATATCATTTGTGATGGACAAACCGCTACTATAACCGCCACACCGGGATCAGCAGGCACCTACAGCTACACATGGTCAGTACCGGCAGGATTTACAAACCCTGGTAACGTAGCCACCTTTACAACAACAGTAGCAGGAGTATATAGTGTGATTATCACCGACACGACAACTAACTGTGTGAGTCCATCGGCTTCGGGAACGGTAACGGTTAATCCAAATCCAACGGTTACGGTAAACAGCCCAGCAGTATGTGATGGGGCTTCAGCAACAGTAATAGCCACACCGGGAGCAGCAGGTACGTATAGCTACGCATGGACAGTTCCAACAGGAGCCACAGCACCTGGCGATGTAGCCACTTTCAACACAACAGTAGCAGGAGTATATAGTGTAATTATCACCGATACGGTAACGGGCTGCGTGAGCACCTCGGCATCAGGAACGGTAACAATAAATCCAAACCCAACAGTAACCGTTAATAGTCCAACAGTATGTGATGGAGCCTCAGCCACAGTAACGGCGACTCCGGGAGTTGCAGGAGCGTATAGCTATGCATGGACAGTACCGGCTGCAGCCACACCACCTGGTGATGTAGCTACATTTACTACGACAATAGCAGGTGTATATAGTGTGATTATCACCGACACGGTAACGGGTTGTGTAAGCACCTCGGCATCGGGTACGGTATCCTTGAGTACCAATCCAACAGTTACAGTCAACAGTCCAACCGTATGTGAAGGTACACCGGCCACGGTAACCGCCACACCTGGAGCAGCAGGAACGTATAGCTATGCATGGACGGTACCAACAGGAGCCTCAAACCCTGGTAACGTAGCCACATTCACTACAACAGTTGCAGGCGTGTATAGTGTGATTATCACCGACACGACTACCAACTGTGTGAGTCCATCGGCTTCGGGAACGGTAACGGTTAATCCAAATCCAACGGTTACGGTAAACAGCCCAGCAGTATGTGATGGGGCTTCAGCAACAGTAACGGCCACACCGGGAGTAGCAGGTACGTATAGCTACGCATGGACAGTTCCAACAGGAGCCACAGCACCAGGCGATGTAGCCACTTTCAACACAACAGTAGCAGGAGTATATAGTGTAATTATCACCGATACGGTAACGGGCTGCGTGAGCACCTCGGCATCAGGCACGGTAACGATCAATCCAAATCCAACAGTAACCGTTAATAGTCCAACGGTATGTGATGGAGCCTCAGCCACAGTAACGGCGACTCCGGGAGTTGCAGGAACTTACAGCTATGCATGGACAGTACCGGCTGCAGCCACACCACCTGGTGATGTAGCGACATTCACTACGACAATAGCAGGGGTATATAGCGTAATTATCACCGACACGGTAACGGGTTGTGTTAGCACCTCGGCCTCGGGTACGGTATCCTTGAGTACCAATCCAACAGTTACAGTCAACAGTCCAACCGTATGTGAAGGTACACCGGCCACGGTAACCGCCACACCTGGAGCAGCAGGAACGTATAGCTATGCATGGACGGTACCAACAGGAGCCTCAAACCCTGGTAACGTAGCCACCTTTACAACAACAGTAGCAGGGGTGTATAGTGTGATTATCACGGACACGACAACTAACTGTGTGAGTCCATCGGCTTCGGGAACGGTAACGGTTAATTCGAACCCAACGGTTACGGTAAATAGCCCTGCGATATGTGCAGGAGCCTCAGCTACAGTAACGGCCACACCTGGAGCAGCAGGTACGTATAGCTACGCATGGACAGTTCCAACAGGAGCCACAGCACCTGGCGATGTAGCCACTTTCAACACAACAGTAGCAGGAGTATATAGTGTAATTATCACCGATACGGTAACGGGCTGCGTGAGCACCTCGGCATCAGGAACGGTAACGATAAATCCAAATCCAACAGTAACGGTTAATAGCCCGGCAGTATGTGCAGGGGCATCAGCCACAGTAACGGCCACATCGGGAACAGCTGGTACATACAGTTACGCATGGACAGTACCAACAGGAGCTGCCAATCCGGGTAACGTAGCTACATTTACTACCGCAATAGCAGGGGTGTATAGCGTGATTATCACCAATACTACGACAGGTTGTATAAGCACCTCGGCCTCGGGTACGGTAACAGTTAATCCAAATCCAACGGTGAGTGTAAACAGTGCAACGGTATGTACGGGAACCATTGTAACAATGACTGCTACACCGGGTACGGCGGGTACATACAGTTATGCTTGGACGGTACCTTCAGGGGTAGCTAATCCGGGTAACGTAGCGAGTTTTACCACCACTACAGCCGGAACGTATAGTGTAGTGATTACTAATACGGTGACCAATTGTGTGAGTGTATCGGCATCTGGAACTATTACTTTACTTCCTTTACCAACGGCTACTATCGCCGGCAACATTACGATTTGTCCCACAGCGGAGGCGACGGTTACTTTTACCGGAACGCCAAATACTACGGTTGAGTATAGTGTGAATGGTTCTGGGATACAGACTTTGTTGTTAGATGCAGCGGGAGTTGGAGTGATTGTTGACACTTATAACACGACAACGACTTATACGTTATTGGGCGTATTTACATCGGGTACACCGGTATGTTCGGTATCGTTAAACGAGAGTATTACCATTACCGTAGCACCGGCACCAACGATAAACACACCGGCTGATTTGATTTTATGTGATGACAATAATGATGGTGTTCAAACCTTCAATTTAGACCAATATACTACTTTTATAACGGGAGGAAATCCGAATGTTACCTTGACGTATCATGAAACATTGGTTGATGCACAATTGGGAGGAGCACCCATACCGAATCCTTCGAATTATCAGAGTATCGTACCGGGGGCACCTTCGGTTCAGACGATTTACGTAAGGGTAGTCAATACCGGTACAACGGATTGTCCGTCCATTACGACCTTTAATTTGTTTGTGAATCCATTCCCGGTAATCAATTTAACGCCAACGGCTTATGAATTGTGTGATGATAACACTGATGGAGAGCAGGTATTTGATTTAACGACGCGTATTAGTAATATTTTAAACGGATTAGACAGTAGTTTACATACGGTTACTTTCCATCAAACAGATTTAGAGGCACAAGCAGGTACACCGATCATTGCAGGAGCCAATGCTTATTTGAGTTCCACACAAACTATTTGGGTGAGAGTTGAGATAAACGCAACGGGATGTTTTGCTATAGCTCCATTGGATTTGATTGTAAATCCGTTACCACAGGCTAATTTACCAACGCCACTTACCTTGTGTGACAACAATAATCCGGGAGATCAGCTAGAGGAGTTTGATTTAACACAAGCCATTTCGGAGATAGTAGGTTCACAAGTGGGTATGCAAGTTACCTTCCACTTGACCTTGGCTCAGGCACAAGTGGGTACCAATGTACTAAATACGACCTATACCAATGTTACCCCTGCGGTTCAAACGCTTCATGTACGGGTGCTGAATCCGGTAACGGGATGTTGGTCAACTACAACATTGGATATTCGAGTGGTTCCTTTACCATTGCCACTTGTTCCGCTTAATCCAATAACGTTGTGTGATGACAATAATGATGGATTGGCTAGTTTTGATTTACAGGCACAAGTTCCGGGCTTATTAAACGGAGCAATGGATGTGGATTTAACCTTCCATGAAACAGAGCAACAAGCCATTGATGGTACTAATGCTATTGATATTTCCACACCTTATTTAACGATAAATGCGGGCACACAGTTTATCTATGTTAGAGCAGTAAATACGATAACAGGATGTGTTCGAGTAGTGGTGATAGAGTTGCAGGTGAATCCTCGTCCGCAGGTGCCAACGTTGGATGATTTAACGCAGTGTGATACGCATAACAATCCGTTAGACGGCTTGAGTCAATTTAACTTAACGGTTCAAACCCCGATTATATTGGCGGCACAAACAGGGGCGGCTAATCAGTATTCGGTGCGTTACTTTACCACGGAGGCCAATGCCATTAGCAACACGGGAGCGATTGTAAACACGAATGCCTTTCCTAATACAGTGAATCCACAAACGATTTGGGTTCGTGTGACGCATATTGCTACGGGATGTTTTGATGTAGGAAGTTTTGCGTTGATAGTGGATACGCCACTTGCATTGACTGTTCCAACACCAATTAGCTTGTGTGATGAGGCACTTCCGAATAATCAGTTTACGGTATTTGATTTAACGGTAAGAAATAATGATATTACCAATAATTTAGGCGGATATACTGTTACGTATTATCCGAGTTATCAAAATGCGTTGGATAATGTTAATCCGATTCAGAATCCATCGGCATATACCAATGCTACAGCAGCGGTTCAGACTTTGGGGGTACGAGTAACCAGTGCGGCGGGTTGTCATAGTTATACAACGTTGACCATTAGAGTGATACCACTACCGGAACCAAGAACGAATCCGGAGCCGATAGAGGCGTGTGATGACAATAATCCGGGAGATGGAATCGAGGAATTTGATTTGACTATCAGGGCTAATTATATCTTAAACGGAGCTAGTAGCACAGAATTTTCATTGGCTTATTATGTAAGTGAAGCAGATGCGATAGCCGAGACCAATGCCATTGTTGATCCAACAGCCTTTAATAACACCATTGCTGTAACACAAACGATTTGGGTTAGAGTAACCAGAGAGCCAAACAATGTAAATGAGCCAAGATGTTATCAGTTGGTACAGTTACAATTGATTGTAAATCCGTTACCGGTTATAGCGGCGAGTCCGATTAACTTCTATCAGTGTGAGCCGATTGATGATTATCAGATGCCATTTGTACTCAGTACAATGAATCCGCAGGTATTAGGAGCGACCCAGTTGCCATCGGATTATACGGTAAGTTATTATTTAAGTGCGGCAGATGCGGCAAGTGGAACATCACCGCTACCGAATGTTTATACCAATATCAGCTCACCACAAACCATTTATGTACGAGTGGAGAACAATCAAACGGGTTGTGTGAATGCCACAGGCGAGGTAATTTTAGAGGTAGAAGAGGGCACACAAGCCAATACAATAGCACCAAGCGATCCATTAATTACACAATGTGACCAAACAGGAGCAAATGATGGAATAGGTCAGTTTGATTTAACGGGATTAACACCGATTTTATTGGGTAGTAATAATCCAACAGGAACGGTTGTGTATTATTTTACAACTTTAGCACAAGCACAAGCAGCGATACTAAGTAACGATTACACGACTGCAATTGCGAATGCGGCAGCCTATCAAAACGTTACACCGGAGGTAGAAACGATGTATGCAGTGTTGGTGAATCCGGCTACGGTTAGCAATTGTCCGACACTTGTTCCGATAGTCTTAACGGTAAACAAATTACCTGAGCCAACGCCACAACCGGGTACCTTGTGTGTGGATCCGCAAACGGGTGATTTATTGAATACCTATACCTTGACCAGCAATTTAAGTGGCACCACTCATACGTTTGTATGGACAGATAGCACCGGAACTATACTAGGTACAGCACCAAACTTAACGGTAGATACACCGGGAAGTTATACGGTAGTGGCTACTAATATAGCCACGCAGTGTGTATCATTACCGGTAACCACTTTGGTGGTACAATCGCAACAAGCTACCTTAAGCTATACGCAATCCAATTACTTTAGCAATAGTGCAACTATTACCATTATAGCAACGGGCACGAGTATTCCTGATCAAGGCAATAGTAACTATGTGTATAGTTTGGATTACGGACCATTCCAAACCAGTAATGTCTTTACCAATGTGAGTGCGGGGTTACATATTGTAACGGTTCAAGACTTAAACGGCTGTTCAGATGCAACCATTGAGGTGTTTGTGGTGGATTATCCGAAGTTCTTTACGCCAAACGGTGATGGAATAAACGATACATGGAATATATTTAGCTTAGGAGAGACACAACCTAACGCAAAAATTTATATATTTGACCGCTATGGAAAATTCATCAAGCAAATCAGTCCGGC
>JAFLBT010000070.1 GCA_017302935.1 Flavobacteriales bacterium
AATGTGTGGAATGCCATAAGACAAAGCTGTATCAATATTCTGAATCCATTTTTCATTGCTCATTCCCGGAATGCCATAAATCAAATCAAGAGAAATGTTGTCGAAATGTTTTGTGGCTTCTTCCAAACACTTTTTGGCTTCTTCGGCATTATGAGCCCGATTCATCATTTTTAAATCGTCTTCAAAAAAGGATTGAATGCCGATGGAGAGACGGTTAATTCGATTGTTGGATAGTTCGATTATTCGATTATTCGATAAGTCGTCAGGATTTGCTTCAACCGTTATTTCCGGATTTTCAACAACATTATAGTTTTTAAAGACTTCCTCAATCAACAATCGTAAATCTTCAATCGTTAATATAGATGGCGTTCCTCCGCCGAAATAAATAGTTTCAACCACTTCATTTTTGAATTCCTCTTTTCGCATGACAATTTCTCTCGCTAAAGCCAAAACCATCTCGTCTTTCTTTTTCATGGAGGTGGAAAAATGAAAGTCGCAATAGTGACAAGCTTGCTTGCAGAAGGGGATATGAATATAAATGCCAGACATAGGTCTGGCAAATATATTTATTTTATAGAAGGGATAATTTAAAAGTTAGTTTTAAATGTACCGTTAGTGACTTCTATTGTATTAGAACCGTTGGTAGCCGTAAAACTAAATGTTCCTTCAATTACACGAACTACTCCAGAAACTATTGTATTAGAAGTAATGGTTACTGTTCCGCTAGTATTGTAACTATCATATTCTTTGGTAGTTGTATTAAATTTTGCAAGGCTTAATTTATTTACATTGCTGCCATTAAAAGTATAAGTACCTGGTTCTATAGATTCATCTTCAAAATTCATGATAATCATTTTATCATCATCGCTGATAAATTTTCTATCAACATTCGAAAAACCATTGTCCCAAAAATCCGTTTCATACCAATTTTGACCACCAATTTTACAACTTAAACCTAGACCTTCAATTAATGGAGTTTGGTTGATATAATTAACATTGAAACTTCCGGAAATTGAAACACTATTGGATTCCAAATCATTTTCATTACTATATAATATACCTGAGTAAGATATTTTTACTGAATTATTACTTTCGTTAATTGAAATTAAATCAAAATCAAAATAATTGGATTTAAAATATTGGTAATTGTAAAACGAATTAAAATTTTGGTCATCATAAATTACAGATTCCAAATTGCCATATTTGTTAAAACCAATTTGAATTGAAGAGCCGTCAGAGGCACTTGCATAAATAAAAAGTGATTCTTCACTTTTTTGTGCAATTACAGTACCTAGTGTAACAGTAGTTCCGTTAACAGTTAAAGCATTAGAAACTGAGCTTCCGCCACTGCTGTCAGATGAGCAAGATGTTAAACCTGCTAGTACAAAAATTAAGATAAATTTTAAAATTTTCATTGTAAATAAGTTAGATTAAAAAACAAACATAAGAAAATTTTTAATTTTAAGGTTTTTTTAACAAATATTTTTTTGTGATTTATCTCTTACTGATTTTATCCTCATTCTGTTTCACAAAAGCATCCCAACCCGAATAGCTTTTTTTTCCAATCACTTTTCCTGAATTAAAAAAATGACAAACTGCCGCCGCCAAACCATCTGTAGAATCTAGATTTTTGGGCAATTCTTTCAAACCTAATAATTGTTGAAGCATTTTTGCGACTTGTTCTTTACTTGCGTTTCCGTTTCCGGTAATGGCCATTTTTATTTTTTTGGGTTCATATTCTGTAATTGGAATTTGTCTCGATAATCCGGCTGCCATCGCAACCCCTTGAGCTCGTCCTAGTTTGAGCATTGATTGAACATTTTTACCAAAAAAAGGAGCTTCAATCGCAATTTCATCCGGATGATGGGTTTCAATCAGCTCGATAGTTCGTTCAAAAATGATTTTTAATTTGGTGTAATGATCGTCGTATTTGCTTAAAATCAATTCGTTCAACTGAATGAATTCCATTTTTTTGTTCACCACTTTAATTAAACCAAATCCCATAATGGTGGTTCCGGGGTCAATGCCTAATATGATGCGTTCGTTTGCCAATCTTTTTTGATAATGTTAAAGGAATCAAACGAAAAGTTTGTTTCTTTGTGTTAATGATTTCAATTTCATACAAAACTAAACAAATCCTTTTGGTTCTCATCAAACTTTTTATTGTTTGTGGAGCGGTATTTTTTTTGCTTTCCGAATTAAAAGAAAAAGAAGAAGAAATTAATTGGGATGTAATGGCTGAGCGATTTAGTTTCATCACTTTTATTGGTGTATTTTTTATGTCTTTACTGAATTGGGTTTTGGAATGTTTGAAATGGAAAAATTTAGTATCCAGTTTTACAAAAATCACTTTTTCTAAAGCAGTTGAACAATCTTTAGGTTCGTTAACAGCTTCCATTTTTACGCCAAACCGAGTGGGAGAATATGCCGCAAAATGTTTGTATTATTCGAAAGAAAAAACAAAAAAAATAATTTTCCTCAATTTTTTAGGAAACAGTACTCAAATGTTAGTGACGGTTTTTTTTGGTATAATAGGTGTTTTATTCCTATTTATTCTTTCTCCTCTTTTTGGAGATTATGAATCGTTTAAAAACAGCTATCTTTTTTGGCTACCCATTTTGTTCATTTTTGGGTTGCTAATTTTTATTTTTAAAATCAAAAAGTGGCGTTTTTATGGTTATTCCATCGAACATTTATGGGGGAAAATCAGACTTTTTCCGGCAAGGAAACACTTTGCCAATTTTCAATATTCTGTTTTGAGGTATTTATTGTTCTCGCATCAATTTTACGTTTTATTGCTGGTTTTCCAAGTCGAGATTCCTTATTCTGATGCTATTTTGACCGTTTTTACGATGTATTTTTTGGCTTCCATTATTCCAACCATTCACTTAATGGATGTTGTAATAAAAGGTAGTGTTGCTGTTTTTTTGTTCGGTAAATTAGGTGTTGACGAATGGATTATTGTTTCTATCACCACCTTAATGTGGATTATGAATTTAGTTTTGCCGGTTTTAGTTGGAACCTTTTATGTAGTGAAATATAAGCCATTAAACATTTCATGATGATGGTATTTTATTTTATTTTCGGAATTTATTTGTTGTTGATGTTCGCTTTTTTGTTGGGATTTAGAAAATATAAGAAAAGTGATTTTCATGTAAATTCAGAAAGAATTACTTTTAGTATTGTGGTTCCTTTTCGAAATGAAGCAGAAAATCTAAAAGCACTACTTTCTTGTTTTCAAAAATTAAAATATCATCGAGATGATTTTGAGATTATTTTAGTCAACGATCATTCTGAAGATGATTTTCAAATTTCCGGATTCAATTTGCCAATTCTTTTGTTGAATGTAACCGAAAAATCGCTTTCGCCTAAAAAAACAGCCATAGAATTGGCTATCCAACACTCAAAGATGAATTGGATTGTAACCACCGATGCCGATTGTTTAGTGCCTTCGGATTGGTTGCTTAAGTTGTCGGACTTTATTCATCACACTTCCGCTGAAATGGTTGCTGGTCCTGTTTTTTTTCAAAAAGAGGATAATTTTTTATTTGATTTTCAGCAAATTGAAATGGCTAGTTTGCAAGCGGTTACGTTGGGTAGTTTTGGATTAAAAATTCCATTTATGTGCAACGGAGCCAACTTAGCCTATTCAAAAAAGTTTTTCAAAGTATTGAATGGATTCAAAGGAAATGAACAACTTGCTAGTGGTGATGATGTTTTTCTGTTGCAAAAAGCAGTTAAAAAATTTCCTGATAAAGTTCAATTTTTGAAAGATGCTAATTTTTATGTATCCACAAAAAGTGCTAATACTTGGAAATCACTTTTTTATCAAAGAGTGCGATGGGCCGGAAAATCAACGGCTTATTCTTCTTTCATTGGAAAAATGACAGCAATTGTGGTTTTTCTGGCAAATAGTGCATTTATTGGTGCATTAATTTTGCTGTTTTTTGGAAAGTTAGAAGTATTGCCGTTACTGATTTTAAAAGGGTTAATCGATGTTTTTCTAGCTTTTCAAGTAGCTAATTTTTATCAAATTCGATTGAAACATCTTTTTGCAACCTATTTACTTTATCCATTTTTTAGTACAGCAGTTGCAGTTTGGTCATTATTTGGTTCATTTGAATGGAAAGGAAGAAGGTACTAATTTGAGTATTTATCCGTAATTACTTAACTTGCCAACAAAAAAATTACATGATACTACATTCAAAAATTGAAGGTTCCGGTAAACCGCTTTTGATTTTGCATGGTTTTCTCGGTATGTCTGATAATTGGAAAACCATCGGTACTCAATTTGCCGATGAAGGATTTCAAGTACACATGCTTGACTTACGAAATCACGGTAGAAGTTTTCATTCAGATGAATTCAATTATCAAGTGATGGTTGATGATATTTTAAACTACTGTGCATTTCATCAGCTAGCAACCATTGACATTATTGGTCATTCCATGGGGGGAAAAGTAGCTATGTTTTTGGCGATAAATCATCCGGAAATGATTCATAAATTAATTGTTGCGGATATCGGTCCGAGATATTATCGTCCCCATCACCAAGATATTTTAGCCGGATTAAATGCAGTTGATTTTTCTTTAAAACCAGAAAGAAGTGAAGTAGATGAAATTTTGAAGAAATACATTCCGGATTTTGGTACTCGACAGTTTTTGATGAAAAGTTTGCATTGGAAAGAACCCGGTCAATTGGCTTTCCGATTTAATTTAAAGGCATTTAATTCTGAAATTGAGCAAGTAGGAACGGCTTTGCCTGAGGGAGCACTATTCCCGAAAGCAACATTATTCATCAAAGGAGGCAATTCCAATTACATCAAAGATGAGGAGCATGATGAAATCCGTCAATTTTTTCCATTGGCTCAATTTGAAACAATACTTGGAGTAGGGCATTGGCTGCATGCCGAAAACCCGCAATTGTTTTTTTCAATTGTGAACCAATTTTTGAAAAGGTAATTTTTTTTATACATTTATAAAAACTTTTTAATATGAATTTAGTCATTCGAATATTAGTAACAGCCGGATTAGTAATGTTGATTGCTCATTTGTTGCCAGGCGTTAAAGTGGATAGTTTTATTCAATCGGTTTATGTAGCCATCATTCTTGGATTGTTGAATGTTTTTATTAAGCCGATTATTATCTTGTTTACTTTGCCGGTTACTATTCTCACGTTAGGGTTATTTTTATTGGTGATAAATGCTCTTTTGGTACTGTTATGTAGCAATATTGTGGGAGGATTTCATGTGGAATCATTTTGGACAGCCATGTTTTTCAGTATCATTCTCTCCATTTCTCAATCATTAGTGTATAAATTAACCGGAAAAGAAAAGGAGTAAAAACCGATAGAATATTTTAAAATTCAGTAGATTATTACTTGGTTGGGTGGTTTAAAAGTTGTACTTTTGCCACCCAATTTTAGTATGTAAACAGAAATGAATATCACAAGAACCAATGTGGATGCTTTGAATGCGGTAGTTACCGTTGAAGTTTCCAAAAATGATTATGCTTCTAAAGTAGAAAAAGTATTAGCAGATTACCGTAAAAATGCTTCAATTCCTGGTTTTAGAAAAGGGGCTGTACCAATGAGTTTAATTCAAAAACAATATGGTAAAGCGGTAATGTTAGAAGAAGTGAACAAAGTTTTACAAGAAAGTTTGAACGACTATTTAGTTGAAGAAAAATTAGATATTTTAGGTAATCCACTTCCTAAAGTGACAGAAGATTTTAATTGGGATAAAGAAGATTTTTCTTTTGATTTTGAATTAGGTTTAGCTCCTGAATTTTCTGTTGATTTGTCTGCAAAAAATAACATTACTGCGTTCAAAATTGTTGCTGATGATAAAATGTTGAATGATCAAGTGGAGCGTATTCAAAAACAATACGGAAAATTGATTGCAAAAGATACAGTTGAAGAAGGCGATGATTTGAATGTAACTTTTTCAAACGAAGAAAACGGAATCAATAATACTGCTTCTATCTCTTTGGATGTTTTTAAAGATAAAAAAACAGCTAAAAAATTCATCGGAAAAAAAGTAGGCGATGTTGTGGAAGTAAGTACAAAAGGTTTGTTCGATGACGACCACAAGTTAATGGATTTTTTAAAAGTAGATCATGATGTAGTGCATGGTTTAGATGTTGAAGTAGCAGTAAAAATTGAAGGAATAACAACTAGCGAAAAAGCAGAATTAAATCAAGAATTGTTTGATAAACTGTTTGGCGAAGGAAATGTAACCTCTGTTGACGAAGTGAAAGCAAAAATTAAAGAAGATGCTGAAAAACAGTTTGCTCAACAAGCCGATCAAAAATTCTTAAATGATGTTACCGAATTTTTATTGGAAAGCACCAAATTTGATTTACCATCTGAATTTTTAATCAAATGGTTGCAAAACGCAGGTGAAAAGCCATTAACCGAAGAAGAAGCAAGAGAAGAATTTGCTAAATCTGAAAAAGGTCTTCGTTACCAATTGATTGAAGGTAAAGTTATGACAGAAAACAACTTACAAATTACTTTTGATGATTTGAAAGCGTATACTTCTGAATTAATCAAGAAACAAATGGCTCAGTTTGGTCAAATGAATCCAACTCAGGAAGATATTGACGGGATTGTTGCACGTGTACTTTCTAACCAAGACGAAGTAAAAAGATTGTCTGAGCAAGTGATGAACGAAAAGATGTTAGGTCTTTTCAAAGAAAAAGTAAAAGCTAAGACAAAAGAAGTTTCTTACGAACAGTTCGTTAAAGAAATGTATGGAGAATAAGAATTTTCAAAAAAAGTAGTATCTTTGGGCGTCAAATGTAAAGTTTGACGCTCTTTTACGTTTAAAAGAGCAGTTCAAAAAAGCCTATTTAAGATGAATTTCGGAAAAGAATTTAAAAAATTTGCTACAAAACACCACGGTGTGAACAGCATGTATTATGATAAAATTGTAAGCGGAATGACCCCTTACATCATTGAAGAACGTCAATTAAATGTATCACAATTAGACGTGTTTTCTCGTTTGATGATGGACAGAATCATCTTCTTGGGAACCGGTGTTGACGATTATGTAGCGAACATTATTCAAGCTCAATTATTGTTCTTGGAAAGTGTTGATGCTTCAAAAGACATTCAAATTTATATTAATTCTCCGGGCGGAAGCGTATATGCCGGTTTAGGTATTTATGATACCATGCAATATGTAAAGCCGGATGTTGCAACCATTTGTACAGGAATGGCTGCTTCTATGGGAGCCGTATTGTTATGTGCAGGAGCAGCAGGTAAACGTTCAGCTTTACCACATTCAAGAGTAATGATTCACCAACCATCAGGTGGGGCACAAGGTGTTGCTACTGATATGGAAATCAACTTGAAAGAAATGTTGAAGTTGAAGGATGAATTGTATCAAATTATTGCTAATCATTCCGGGCAGTCTTTTGAAAAAGTGTATAAAGATTCCGAACGCGATTATTGGATGATTGCTGATGAAGCGAAAGAATACGGAATGATTGATGAAGTGTTAAGAAGAAAATAGTTTTAGGGAAAGGATTTACCAATTACCTATAACCAATTACCATAAAAAATGGCAAAAGAAATGTTGGAATGTTCTTTCTGTGGAAGAAAGAAACCCGAAACAAATTTGTTAATCGCCGGAATAGATGCTCACATTTGTGATAAATGTATCGATCAGGCACACGGAATTGTTTTAGAAGAACTAAAACAAAATAAGCATTCGCATGGCTTAGGTGATTTAGTACTCAAAAAACCGAAAGAAATTCGTGCGTTTTTAGATCAATATGTAATTGGCCAAGACCAAACCAAAAAAGTGATGTCCGTTGCAGTTTATAATCATTACAAGAGATTAATGCAGAAAAATCATGATGATGATGTGGAAATTGAGAAAAGTAACATCATTATGGTTGGTCAAACAGGTACGGGTAAAACGTTAGTAGCAAAAACTATTGCCAAAATGTTGAATGTGCCGCTTACGATTGTAGATGCTACCGTTTTAACAGAAGCCGGATATGTAGGAGAAGATGTAGAAAGCATTTTAACACGATTATTGCAAGTAGCTGATTATGATGTAGCTAAAGCAGAACGAGGAATCGTTTTTATTGATGAGATTGATAAAATCGCACGTAAAAGTGACAATCCATCGATTACAAGAGATGTTTCCGGTGAAGGTGTTCAGCAAGCTTTATTAAAATTGTTGGAAGGGACAATTGTTAATGTTCCACCAAAGGGAGGTAGAAAACATCCCGATCAAAAGTTTATTGAAGTAAACACACAAAACATTCTTTTTATTGCCGGAGGAGCATTTGACGGAATAGAACGAATTATTTCCAAACGATTGAATCGTCAAGCGGTTGGATACAGTGCTTCAGCTAACACTGATCAAATTGACAAAGATAACTTAATGCAATACATCATTCCGAAAGACATCAAAGATTTTGGATTGATTCCTGAGATTATTGGTCGTCTTCCTGTGCTATCATATATGAATCCTTTGGATAGAGAAACATTGCGTTCGATTTTAACTGAACCAAAAAATGCATTAATCAAACAATATCAAAAGCTGTTTGAAATGGATGGTGTTGAATTTTCTATTTCTGAAGAAGCCTTAGATTATATTGTTGACAAAGCCTTAGAATACAAATTAGGTGCCCGTGGATTGCGTTCACTCTGTGAAGCCATCTTAACAGATGCCATGTATGATTTGCCAAGTTCAGACGAAAAGTCTTTACATATAGAAAAAAGCTATGCTGAACATACGTTGAACAAAAATATGCTACAACGCTTAAAGGCAGTTTCTTAAAGACAGAAAAATATTTATTTATACTAATCCTGAAGTTTTTACTTCGGGATTTTTTATAGGTTTACTATTTGGAATTTCTTTTTTTAAATCCACTTCACATCTTCGAGGACCACATCCTAATCGTTTTGGACCGCAGGAATAGAGTATTGTGATCAAGAAAAAGACAGCTATTTTTTTCATTTTAATTCTTTTCTACAAATTGCAATTGTAATAATTGTTCCAAATACGTTCGCTCATTTGATAAACGGGGAATTTTATGTTGTCCGCCCAATTTATCACGTTCTTTTAACCAATCATAAAATAAATTGGCACGAGCCACATTTAGTACTAACGGATTTAACGTCATATTATTACGTCTTTTGGCTTCGTAATCTGAGTTTAAGGATTGTAAAGTGTCGTCTAATACCTTTTTGAAGAAGTGTAAATTTTCAGGAGCTTTTTTGAATTCAATGACCCATTCATGTGCACCTTTTTCTTTTCCATCCATGAAAATTGGAGCAACAGTGTAATCGGTAACCTCGCATTCTGTTTCTTTACAGGCTTTTGCAAGTGCTTGATCGGTGTTTTCTACAATTAATTCTTCTCCAAAAACATTGATAAAATGCTTTGTTCTTCCGGTTACTCGAATTCGATATGGATTTAAAGACGTAAACCGAACGGTATCACCAATCATGTATCGCCATAAGCCCGAATTTGTAGTAATCACAACGGCATAGTTTTTAAACAATTCAACTTCTGCTAAGCGAATAATTTTTTGTTCCGGTGTTCCAAAAGTATCCATTGGAATGAATTCATAGAAAATTCCGTAATCCAACATAAGCAATAAATCGTTGGAGTAATTCAGGTCTTGAATGGCAAAAAATCCTTCCGAAGCATTGTAGATTTCATAATAATTGAAATCAGTTTTTGGAAATAGGTTTTTATATTGTTCACGATATGGTTCAAAACTTACTCCGCCGTGAAAATAAACTTCTGCGTTGGGCCAAACTTCCAGTAAGTTCGATTTTCCGGTTTCTTCCAATACTTTGTTCAATAAAACCAGCATCCAAGAAGGAACTCCCGCTAAACTGGTCACATCCTCGTGAATCGTTTCTTGTACAATTGCCATTAATTTTATTTCCCAATCGCCCATCAATGAAACTCGGTTACTTGGAGTGGAACTAAATTCTGCCCAAATCGGCATATTATCTATTAAAATGGCAGATAAATCGCCAAAAAAAGTATTGTTGTCTTCGTATAATTCTTTACTTCCTCCTAAACGAAGACTTTTGCCTACAAACAGTTGCGAATCTTCATTGTTGTTCAAATACAAACTCAATAAATCTTTACTGGCTTTATAATGACAGTTTTCAAGGGCTTCATTGCTCACCGGAATGAATTTACTTTTCGCATTGGTGGTTCCACTCGATTTTGCAAACCATTTGATTGAAGTTGGCCAAAAAATATTTTGCATTCCTTTTCGGGTTTGCTCAATCATAGGTTCTAAATCTTCATACGTAGATACCGGAATTCGCTCTGAAAAGGTTTGATAATTTTTTATTGAATTGAATTCATATTGTCTGCCAATTACCGTGTTTTCCGAAATTTTCAGAAGTGAAAACAACAATTCTTCTTGTACTTCATTCGGATATTTCATAAACAATTCAATTTGATGAATCCTTTTTTTCAAAATCCAAGAAGCAATCGAATTGATAATAGGTAGCGGCATTTTATTGAATTAAATTGTTAATAAGTGAAATTGAATTTTGAAAGAACAAAACTTACCTTTACAACTTCATCAAATGTAGCGAATTTTGTGAAACAACAAAATGTAGTGTTTAAACTTTCTTTTTCATGACATACGAAGGTGTTCTAACCAAAATGCAAACAGAGTTTGGAAATCCGATTCAATATTATTTAGTATTCGAAAATAGTTTTCTCCATCTCAATCAATTATTAGATAAAGAACTTGAGATTTCTTTTCAAGGCTACCAATGTTTGCAATGTGGTAAAAAGAAAAAAATTTTCCGTCAAGGTTTTTGTTATGATTGTTTTATGTCGAGTGCTTCTGCCGGTGATTGGATCATGAAACCCGAACTTAGCACCGCTCATTTAGATATTGAAGACCGCGATTTAGCATATGAAAAGAAAGTGCAATTGCAACCACATATTGTTTATTTAGCTCTTTCAAGCGAAGTGAAAGTTGGCGTTACCCGAAAAACGCAAGTTCCCACTCGTTGGATAGATCAAGGTGCGGTTCAGGCGGTGCCAATTGTTGAAGTGCCAAATCGTTATTTAGCAGGAATTACAGAGGTGGCTTTGAAAAATCAGTTTGCAGATAAAACTAATTGGCAAAAAATGTTGAAAAATGAAGTACCCTCCGTTGATTTAGTTCAGGAACGCTTAAAAGCAGGAAATTTTCTCCCTAAAGAAGTTCAAGAATATTATGCAACCGAAACACCAAATCTTTTTGAACTTCACTATCCGGTTTTGAGTTATCCTAAAAAAGTGATGAGTTTAAACTTAGACAAATCACCTCAATATGCCGGAAAACTCTCCGGTATAAAAGGGCAATATTTACTTTTTCAAGACGGAACCGTTTTTAATGTGCGGACTTTTGAAGGCTATGTGGTGAAAATTCAAATTTAAATTAATTGTCTTTTTTCTTTTTATTGAAAAGATTATTTAACCCTTCTTTTACTTTATCTTTCACAACTTCTTCAGTTTTTGCTTTCACCTCTTCTTTGGTTGCCGGAACAGATGTTTTAGTAGTATCTTTTGGGTTTTTATTTTGATTCAATAAGTTTGTTAATTGATTGGTTCCTTGTTGGATTAATTTTTGTTTTTGTTGTTCTACCAATTGTTTTACTAATGTGGTAGTTGCTAGTTTCATATCAGTTGAAACGGTTGGTTTTGTAAAATTTCCACCCACTAAAGCCGTAACCGGAATATTTTGAATTTTAGCGGCATCTGAAGGGGATAGTTTTGACAATAGATTGTTAACTTCTGTACCTAAATATTTTGCAGGAACATCAAATTTAATGTTGTAGTTCATCGTTTGGTCAAAACCATGCGAACCCCCAATATTTAGTGTAACATCCTGGTATTTAATGTCAAATGGTTTTACATTTACTTTACCGTTTTGAAAGGATAAAT
The DNA here is from genome assembly GCA_017302935.1 of Flavobacteriales bacterium. GTDB lineage: Bacteria > Bacteroidota > Bacteroidia > Flavobacteriales > Flavobacteriaceae > Flavobacterium. The sequence continues at coordinate 11,931 of JAFLBT010000070.1, forward strand.
TGGTTTTTAAATCATTTAAATTGATTTTTTTCAAATCAATAAAATTTATTTGATTGTCCAATGCACTCAATAAAGTTGAATTTGAAGGGTTTACCGTTGTAGAAAGCAGCTGTCCCATCAAATCTCCGGTTAGTGATTTTAAATCAGGTGTCATTTCTTTTGCGTCTAAATTCCCCGAAAGCTGAATGGTTGAATTCAATTTACCGTTGATGACATTGGCAATCGGTGCAATGTTTTTCATCATATCCAATTGTGTAAATGTTTCACTAATATTTACCGATTTCAAATCTAAATTCATGGCAAAAGTCGGTACAGTTGTTTTAGTAGAAACATTTCCATTTAAACCAATTTGACCACCAAAAATGTTCGTTTTCACATTATCTAATGTCACTTTTTCATCTTTAATGGTCAACTTACCGGAAACATCTTTCAACGTTAAATTATCATATAAAACTGTATTGGCTTTTGCGTTTAAAGTTACATCTAAAAATGCCGGAATCTTCATGGATTCACTAGGTTTCTGACCTTCTTTAGCTGGTGCCTCAGTTGTCATGAAATCACTAATGGCTAATTGATTAGAACTCATGTTGAAGTTTCCTTTCAAATTCTGATTGTTAAATAAATAACCATAGAAATTATCTAAAACACCATTTACATTGATGTCGCTTTTTCCGGTTTTAGCTTCAAATTTTTGTAAATGTAATGTGCTTGGATTAAACAAGACAACCGCTTCATTAATATCAATTCCTTTGCCGTTTTCATCTGTATATTTAAAACCTGTTATGCTAACTAAACCGGCATTTTGAATGTTTTGATATTTTTCTTGTTCAACCGATTGCATATCAAACTTTGTTGTAACATCTGCTTTTAAAATTCCTGACAGCGGTTTTTCTAGTTTAATTGGATACGCTTTACTAAGGTTTCCTAGATTGATGGTTCCTTTCAAAGCTGCATCAACTAAAGGATTTTCAGCAATATTTTTAATATTGGCTTTTGCATTAAAAATATCTTGGTCAATTTTAAACGATAAATTATCAATATTTACGTAGGTGTCATTCATCAAACCGGTTTCGTTTTTGATTTTGGTATCGATGATAATATTTTCCACTTTTTTAGGTAAATCAGGAAACTTGAAAGAAGCATTGTTGGAGGCAATTACTAAATTAAATTTTGGTATTGTGGTGTCAGAAAGCAAGCCTTTTGCAAAACCATCAACTTTAAAATCTCCTGTAGTTTGAATTTTATCCAAATCACCTTTATAGGCAGAAGGAACCAATCCCAAAAAGTTTTTAAATGATGAGGTAGGCGTTTTAAAGGACAAATCATAATTTTGTCCGGCGTCAACCATTTGAATAAAACCGGTAAACTCTAGTGGTAATTGATTGATTAGAGCTTTGTTATCTTTGAGCGTATATTTACTGTTGTCTAAATCAATGCCTAAAACCGCATCCAAATTCAACGATACGTTTTTCATATAATTGGTTTTATCCATGTCCAAATTCAAAACAGCTTCCGTATTTGTTACTAAATCTAATTTTGAAGCGGCAAAATTTCCTTTTCCGGTGTGATGTATTTTATCAATTATCATATTGATGTTTGACGATTGATCTGTATAAGTAAATTTTAGGTTTTCAACTGAATAACTTTGAATGTTCATCGCAAAAGGCTTGCTTTCAGAAGCTTTTTCCTCTTTGTCTTTTTTAATGGCAATGTCAAAATTACCAATACCATCTTTATTAAAGATAATATTTACTAATCCGTCAACGCTGGAAAAGGACTCTAATTCCATTGGTTCGCCTTCTGATTTGAATAACTCTTTAACCGACATTTTTAAATTTAACTGTCCGGAATAAAAAAGCGTATCACCCTCAAATGGAGCTTTATTGATAATGCTCAATTTATCGATGGTTACATTTGCTCTTGGAAAACTTTTGAAAAGACTCAAACTCACGTCATCAAATGCCACTTTTGCATCAACATTTTCGTTGATAGATTTAAGAACCAGTTCTTTAATTTTGTCTTTAAATAAAACGGGTGCTGCCGCCAATGCGATAATAGCGACTAGTAAAAAAATCCCTAAACCTTTTAAAATTTTCTTAATCATTGTTTTGCTTTTTAAATTTGGAGCGATGTATAATTATTGATGTGAATTGTTAGTCTAAAATCAGTTCTTCGCCTCTTGCCAAGTTAAAACGTTTTTGGAAATAAAATACTGCCAAATATAAAAAAGGAGTATCAAGAACAGCAATAAGAGCCTTAAATAAAAAACCACTTATTAACAAACTTGAAAATAAATCCCAACTTAAAAT
>JAFLBT010000071.1:0-10443 GCA_017302935.1 Flavobacteriales bacterium
AAAACGAGAAACCGCTTTGTCTCTATCAAAAGTGAGTTGAATTCCGGTTTCTTGGTGTGAATAAAGAGTGGAAATGGTATAAATTTGATTGATTTTTTCAAACGCATCAACCACCTCATTTTCAATAATTAAAATTTCCGTTTGAAAAGATTTTAATTGCTTTTGAAGGTCTTCCAACGATTGTTTTATAAAATCAAAATGGCGTTGACTGTAGTGATGATCGTGAAGTAAAGAAGGTTCAAAAATGTAAAGTAAAAGCGATGGTTCATTTGATTGTAAAGCTCGAAAAAGAGCTTCGTTATCAAATAGTCGCAAATCTCTTTTGAACCAAACGATATTCATTTTATTGCTTTTAAAAAAAGAATAATTATTTTAAACCATTTAGGTATTAAGTGTCATTAAGCAACATATCTTAATGACACTTAATACCTAAATGGTTTTAATTTTATCCAACTGCTTCTTTGTACACTTTCAAACAACGTTCTCTCGCTTCTTTGTGGTCTACAATAGGTTTGGCATACGCAGAAGTTCCTACTTCTGGCACCCATTTTTTGATGTATTTCCAATCTTTATCAAACTTTTTTATTTGCTCTGTCGGATTAAAAATTCTGAAATACGGTGCGGCATCAACACCTGAACCGGCCGACCATTGCCAGTTGCCAATATTACTGGCTTGTTCGTAATCCAATAGCTTTAAAGCGAAATATGCCTCGCCCCATCGCCAATCGATTAAAAGATGTTTACATAAAAAACTGGCGACAATCATCCGAACGCGGTTGTGCATGTGTCCGGTTGTATTCAATTCCCGCATACCGGCATCTACAATTGGATAACCGGTTTTACCTTCGCACCAATTTTTAAAATCGGTTTCATTGTTGTTCCAAGAAATGGCATCGTATTTTTCTTTGAAACTTTTGTTGATTGTATGCGGAAAATACCAAAGAATTTGCATGAAAAATTCACGCCAAATGAGTTCATTCCAAAAGGTTTCGTTATTGTTTTCAATGGCTTTTACCACCATTTTTCGGATGGAAACGGCCCCAAAACGTAAATAAATCCCAAGCATAGAAGTACCTTTAACAGCCGGAAAATTTCGAGTAGCTTCGTAATTCGAAATTAATTTATCTGAAATATCAAAGGGAGCGACTTTGATAGAAGAAGGTTCAAATCCTATCTCTTTTAAACTTAAAAAAGGGTAGGAGTGATTTGTAATTTTATCTAGTTTTTTTTCGGATTCATAATTTACTAAATGAATCGTTTTAAACTTTTCTTTCCATTTTCTTGAGTAAGGAGTGTAAACTACATAAGGTGATCCGTCATCCTTAACCACTTCACTTTTTTCAAAAATTACTTGGTCTTTACTGGTTTTAAATTCAATTTCATTTTCTTTAAACAATTGATAAATTTCTTTATCTCGTTTTCGTGCATACGGTTCGTAATCGTGGTTGGTAAAAACCGCATTTATTTTTTGTTCACGAATTAATTTTTGAAAAATTTCAATGGGTGTTCCATGAAAAACAGCCAGTGATTTTCCGATTTCCTTTAATTGATATTGAATAGTGGAGAGACAATCGTGTATAAAAGTTACCCGAGCATCATCTTTTGGTAATTGTGATAAAATTGATTCATCAAAAATAAAAATGGGAAGCACTTCTTCATTACTATTCAAAGCATGAAAAAGCCCGATATTATCATCTAAACGTAAATCTCTACGAAACCAGAAAATAGTCATAAGTTAGATAATTTTTTTTAATGGTAAAAGGCTAAAGTTAACCATTTACTAATAAAGTTGACATTCCGCCATCTACATGAAAAATTTGCCCCGTAATCCAAGTACTTTTGTTACTCAATAAAAACTCGGCCATTTGAGCTAAATCTTCCGGTTGACCAAAACGCTTTAAGGGATGACGTTCTGCCGATTTTTCTTTTTTTACGTCATTATTCAAAAATTTATCCGCTAATGGGGTGTCGGTTAATGAGGGGGCAATCACATTTACGCGAATTTTCGGAGCATATTCGGCAGCTAGAGCTTTTGCAAAGCCTTCAATCGCACCTTTTGCGGCGGCCACACTCGTGTGAAATGGCATTCCCATACTAGCAGCAACACTGCTAAACAATACGATACTAGCTTGTTCAGATGCCATTAATTGAGGTAAAACGGTTTGCACAACTTTTACCATATTTATAAAGTTAATTTGTAAATCACTTTCAAAAGTTTCCGGTTTTATGCCTTTAAAAGGGCGTAAATTAATGCTACCCGGACAAAAAACCAGTCCATCTAAAACAGTAGGAAGTTGTGAGCTGTCTAGTGTATCTGTTTCTGCGTCGAAAGAGATATAATTTACTCTTAAATCTGAAATGTGTTCATTGGTTCGTGAAGCGATGTAAATATTACAATCAAATTGCATCAATTGAGCAATGGTTTTTCCAATGCCGTATGAACCGCCAATTAGTAAAATATTTTTCATTTTTTATCCTTTATATTCTCCAAAAAGTTCTATTAATTTTTTCTGACGGTAGTCAAATATTTCTTTTAGTTTGGGTTTAACCAATATTGGGTGCACCATTTGACCTAAGATTCCAAGTGGGATTTTATAATCCACAATATCTTCCATTTCTACACCACCTGGAATTTCTTTTAAAAAATGTTTGTGATGCCATAATGCGTAAGGTCCAAATCGTTGTTCATCTACAAAGTATTTTCTGTCTACAACATGCGTTATTTCGGTAACCCATTTGGTTGGAATGCCCAAAACCGGAGTAACGATATATTGGATTATTTGCCCCGGATACATCTCACGGTCAGCACCTGATAGAATATTAAAACCCATATAATCTGGAGTAATCGTTTTGAGATTTTTAGGATCGGATAAAAATGCCCAAGCTTCCTCTAATGTAATTGGTAAATTTTGTTTTGTGTGTAAGGTATGTATTTTCATTATTTTTTTGGTAAAGGTATAAAATTGTTTAATATTTAATTATAAAAGTTAAACAAAATAAAATGTATTTATATTTTTTTTAACAGTCTGTACCAATATGAAACTGTAAATTTGGAACATAAACTAAACTTAATTAACTATGAAAAAATTATTTGTAAGTGCTTTTTTAACGTTAACAATGATGAGTGTTCATGCACAAGTAAAAACACCTTCTGCCAGCCCAAGAGCTAATTTTGAGCAAATGGTTGGATTAACGGAAGTGGAAATCGATTATAGTCGTCCGAGTGCAAAAGGAAGAACTATTTTTGGGGATTTAGTTCCTTTTGGTAAATTATGGAGAACCGGTGCTAATCAAAATTCAATGATTACTTTTGGTGATGATGTTACAATAGATGGTAAAACGGTTAAAAAAGGAAAATATGCATTATTTGTAACGCCAAAAGTGGATAATTGGGAAGTTGTTTTTTATACCGACACTGAAAATTGGGGAACACCTGAAAAATTTGACGAAGCTAAAGTTGCAGCTCGTGTAAATGTAAAACCTGAAATGATTAACCGTCACGTAGAAACATTTACGATTTCATTGAATAATGTTGATAACGATTTTGCTCATTTAGAATTTGCTTGGGAAAAAACGGTAGCTGCAGTAAAAATTGAAGTTCCTACTAAAAAATTAGCGATGGCTAATATTGATAAGGTTTTAGCTGGACCAACAGCTGGTGATTATTTTTCTTCTGCTCAATATTATTATCAATCAAATGGCGACAATGCAAAAGCTCTTGAATACGTAAATAAAGCTGTAGAAATGACTACTGCAAAAGGAACTCCATTTTGGTACAACCGTTTGAAATCATTAATTCAAGCTAGAGGTGGTGACAAAAAAGGTGCTATAGAAACGGCAAAAGTTTCTTTAGAAGCGGCTGAAAAAGCCGGTAATGCAGATTATGTAAAAATGAATAAAGACAGCATTGCTGAGTGGAGTAAAAAATAAGCTTCTTACTTTATTTTAGTTTTAAAAATCCTATCATATTGCGTGATAGGATTTTTTTCTAAATTATAGTTTTATAGAAATGCACATTTAGTGCATATTTCCCTTTCACGTTCTAAAACTTTGCCACGAATTACACAAATTTTCACAAATTAATTCGTGCTAATTTGTGAAATTCGTCGCAAAAAATAAGCAATTAAAACGTATAGACTTCAAACAAATAGTGGTTTAAATTAAAAAGCCGTTCGTACAGATAAAATAAAGTTTTTACCGGGAGCTGTAATCCCTGAGGAATAGGGTCGATATCGCTGGTCAGTTATATTTTCAATTCCACCGGAAAAAGTCCAAGTGGAATTCAATTTAAACATTGATTTTAAATTCAATGTATACCAAGCCGGAACATAGGGTTTTCCATTGGCATCTAAAGCATATAAATAATCTTTTTCTACCTCGGATGGGGCTAAATCTTCGGGTTTTATTTTTCCATTATAAACAACATTCAAATCAGTTGTCCATTTTTTGGTTTTAAAGATTAATCGGGTATCGCCAAAAAACGGAGCTGCATGTCGCAAAGGAGCTTTATCTCCATTGTCTAATTCTTCTTCTCCTTTTGTCCAATTTGCATTGGTTTTCCAATTTAGAAAGGGAAATAATTCAACATTTAATCCGGCTTGAATGCCATACACATTTGCATTTGCTGCATTTTGTATAGCTTGAATATTGCTTTCTTCATCTTGAAAAATAATTGTGCTCTCACCGTTCAATGTAAATGCTCTTCTCACCAAAGCATCTTTTACTAAAGTATAATATCCGGTAATATCAAATGTAACTGATTTTCCTATTTTTTGTTGTAATCCCAATTCAGTATTATAGGCATATTCATATTTTAAATCGGGATTTGGAACAACAAGATTTCCGGGTGTGCTTTCATAAATTTTACCAACGTCATCTACATTTGGTGAACGAAAAGCAGTTCCGGCATTAAAAAATAAAGCGGTGTTTTGTGTGGCTAAATAACTAAAACCAACACTTCCTGTTAATGCACTGGTATTTATGGATGTTTTATCAAAAGGATAATCAACAAAAGTTTGATCAAATGTAGCGTTTAACCCGATTTGGTTGAATCGCAATCCGGACTGAAAAGTAAATTTATCATTAATTTTATTTTCATATTGTGCATATGCCGCAATTGATTGCCATTTTGCTCCATCAGGATAGCGAGCCGGTGCTGCTTCAATTTCATTGGTTTGGATATTTTCTCGAGTACCATATGAATTAACTAAATTAAAAACATATTCCAAACCATACGCTATTTTACTTTTATCGCCTAATTTTTTTATAAAATCTAAATTGGCAGAGTAAGCATCTACTTTCTCTGTATTGTTGGTACGATTCAAATTGTTGAAGTTACGGTTGTGACGACTTTCTTCAATTTGTTGGTAAGCAACACTAAAGAAAGCTTTGTCAAACCATTTTGTTGGTTTGGCATAATTAACCTTGAAATGATGCATCACCCATTCTTGCGGACCATAATACCATTCGGCAAAACGTAATGTGCCGTTTCTTCGTCTTAATAATTGATCATAACGATTAAAATCAGAAGTGGTTGAATAGTGAAATGCATAGTTAAATAACCAATTTTCATTGGGTTTAAAGGCCACTTTTTGAATTAAATTGATTTGATTATATCCCGATGCTACTTGCATTTCTCGATTATCATTTTGTACTACCTCATCCACTCCGTTATTAGTTGCCACATAATCCGGTCGAACATAATCATCTGGCCCGTGATTTCCCATTCGTAAATCATCATAATCACTAAAGGTAGCCGAAGTTACAAATGACCATTTATTGGTAGCTAAATTCAAATCAAAATGCATTGTTTTTTCGTTGTTGGCAGAAGACCATCTGCTCAATACATTACCATCATAGGTCAACTCTTTTGAAGTGTTAAATTGATGTGGAAGCGTGTAAAAATTCATTACACCTCCAATGGCATCACTTCCATAAATTACTGTTCCGGGACCTAAAATTACTTCTGTATTTTGGATGGAATTGGCATCAATGGAAATAATATTTTGAACGTTACCACTTCTGAAAATGGCATTGTTCATCCGAACACCATCTACGTTGATTAATACTCTATTGGTGGCAAACCCTCTAATCATAGGACTCCCACCACCTAATTGACTTTTTTGAACGAATATTTTCCCGGTTTGGTTTAATAGATCAGCTGTGGTTTGTGGATTGGTTAACGCAATGTCTTTCGGTTTAAAGGTAACAATGCTATTCGGAATTCTTTTTTTGGTTTCTTCCCATTTTGACACTGATAGAATAACTTCATTTAACGAAGTGTTTTCAGGAATAAGATAAAGTTTAAAATTGCGTTTTTCAATTTGTGCATAACTCAAAATTAGGGTTTCATATCCCAATCGTTTGATGTAGATTGTTTTGGAAGATTGAAATGCTTTGAGATCAACTTTTCCACTTTCATTGGTATAAGCTGATTCAGCGTTTTTAGTTGAATAGAAATGAACAGACTCTAACTTTTCTCCTGAATTTGCATCTAGAACAATGGTTTCTTGTGCGGTTAAATTCTTTGCAATAAAGAGGATAAACAGTATTACAAGTATTTTTTTTTGCATTGTTGTTATGTTACTTATTGTTTTTTTGAATCATTTGAATCAAAGATGACAATCCAATGGTTAATGCAGCACCAATTGCATTTAACCATAAATAACCAAGTATTTCCTTTCCGGAAGGATAAATATGAATGCATTGATAATAAATCACAAAAATGATTAACTGACTTATAACACCACCATAGAAAACGGCATTTCCTTTGATAAATTTCAAAAAGAATGCCACAAGAAATATGCCAAGAATGGTTCCGTAGAACACTGAACCGATGATGTTGACCAATTGAATTAAATTTTCAACCAATGTTCCAAAGCAAGCAAATAAAATAGCAATGATTCCCCAAACTAGAGTGAAAAATTTTGAGGCGGTAACATAATGATTATCAGATTTTAATGTTTTTAAATTTCTTTTGTAAATATCAATTACAGTAGTAGAGGACAAAGCATTTAATTCTGATGCTGTTGACGACATGGCTGCCGATAAAATTACAGCTAGAATTAGTCCTACTAATCCCGTTGGTAAATAATTTAAAACAAAATGAATAAAAACATAATCTTTATCGTTTGCTTCTTGATTGAGTGAGGTGATGATTTTCTTAGCTTTTTCTTTTACATTTTTCTCTTTTTCATTCAACGCAATCATTCTTTTTCGCAAAGTTGGATTATCAACATCAATGTTTAATTGCTCGGCATAATTGAGTGTAATTACTTTTTTCTCTTCATGAATTTCATTTAACTGCAAGGTCAAATTTTGATATTCTTCTTTGTAAATGGATTGTTCTACTGCTTTTTGACTAGTTGGATTAAAAGTTAAAGGTACCGGCATAAATTGAAAAAACACAAATACCATCACACCCGTTAACAAAATAAAAAACTGCATAGGTACTTTTAGAAAACCATTAAAAAGTAATCCAAGTTGACTTTCGCGAATCGATTTTCCGGATAAATACCGTTGCACTTGAGATTGGTCAGTACCAAAATAAGAAAGAGCCAAGAAAAATCCACCGGTTATTCCACTCCAAAAAGTGTAACGACTATTTGGATTAACGGAAAAGTCCAATAGATTCATTTTTTCATTTACACCTGCAATTTGAAGAGCATTACTAAAGGTAACTTCCGAAGGTAAGTAGCTCAGTAAAAGGTAAAATGCTATAAACATTCCACTCATGATGATAAACATTTGCTGTTTTTGGGTCACATTTACAGCCTTTGTTCCGCCCGAAACGGTGTAAATGATGACTAAAACACCAATAATCACATTTAGCCAATTTAAATTCCATCCTAAAATAGAGGACAAAATTATAGCGGGAGCATAAATGGTGATTCCGGCTGCTAAACCTCTTTGAATCAAAAATAGAATAGCCGCCAAACTTCTTGTTTTTAAGTCAAATCTTTTTTCGAGAAATTCATAAGCGGTATAGACATTCAGTTTGTGGTAAATTGGAATAAAAAATAAAGCAATAAATACCATCGCTAATGGCAAACCAAAATAAAATTGTACAAATCCCATTCCGTCATGATAGGCTTGTCCGGGTGTGGAAAGAAATGTAATGGCACTTGCTTGAGTAGCCATAACAGAAATGCCTATGGTCCACCATTTGGCTTCATTGTTGCCTAAAATATAATCTTTTACGTCTTTACTTCCTTTTGTTTTCCATGCACCATAAGCCACTATGAATAGGAGTGTAGAACCGAGAATTATCCAATCGAGTATTTGCATGGTCTATGAAAAAAATTGCATCAAAAAAAAGAATATAAGAATGTATAGAATATTCAAGCCAATCATCCAAAAATAGCTGTTTTTTAAACTGTCTTTATTGTTGTTTTCCATCATTTATTTTTTTTGACTACTCGAAATCATATTGGCCATCAGTCGATAGGCTCCTGATACTCCAGCCGGTAATTCCCTAAAAAAACTTAATCCGGTATAAATATAAGTTCCTTTTCCATACGGTGCAATTAACAATCCTCCATTTTTGGGACTTTCTCCTTTATCATTAGATGATAAAATTGGAGTGAAGGTTGCGTCCCATTCATCTGGATAGTACAAGCCTTGCTCTTGGACCCAACCTTTAAAATCATTTGCCGAAATTTTGTTTGGATAATTTAAAACCGGATGATTGGGAGCTAAAAAGTGAACTTCTGCATCTTCTTCTGTAACTCTATCTCTTGAAATTTTTAGTGAATAGGGAGCTAGTTCTTTTACAGTAAACTTTCCGGTTGTATTGTATTGCACAATCATTGTGTTACCGTTTTTGACAAATTCAAATAAAATTTCTTGTTTGAAAGCCATTTCTTCCACCGTATTATAAGCTCTTACTCCAACGATTACAACTTGAAACGGTTTCAAACTTTCTAACGTTATCTCTTCCGGTTTAAGTATGGTTACTTCATAACCCATTTGAGAAAGATAAAATGGGACTTCATCTCCAGCACCCATAATGTAACCTATTTTTTCATGTTGAATTTGGATGTCAAGTTTGTTAAATTTAGCTTCAGCATTCACCAAAACTTGCTGTTGCGAAATGTGTTCATATTGAAGCAAAATTTGTTCTTTATCCAATTTTTTTCCATCGATAATAACATACGATGAAGCAGTAATCTCACTCGATTGTGCGGGTGGAGTAACTTCAAAATATACGATAGTTTCAGAGCCTTTTTTACTCAATTCAAAAGGTATAAATTCAGGACTCACTTTCCAGTTTTTTCCAACAGCTAAATAAGCATTTCCTTTGATTTGGTCTTTTCCTGCTTTTATTTTTATGCCTACTTTTTTGGAAGTAGTTGAATTAAAAATGGTCACTTTATCCATAATGCTTGTAGTGGCAACAGGAACAATATCAAGATGTTTATAGACCTCTCCTTTTACTTCATCATTGAATTTATAAATCACTTTTTTTTCAAAAGGAATTGTAATTCCGTTTATTTCAATTAAAAAGGTAACGCTACACGTTCGAATGATATCGGGAACTCCAATTTTTTTCTGATCGGATACGTTATACATTCCAACCGTACCGGGTTTTTTTAACCAATAAGGAGAAGTATATTCTTGATTATCAGGTATTTTTATTTCAATTTCTCCAAAGTTTGATTGGTTATTTTCTAGAGATAGTTGTTCAAAAACATTGGTTTTAATTTCAGGATTTGTTTGAATTCCTTTCAACGTCATTTTTTGATTGCTTCTGTTGATGGCCTCTAATTTTAGTTTTAAAATACTGCCGGGAGTTGCACTCTGTGTTTCTGCAACAGCTTCTAAAAATAAACCGGCACAACCGTAGATAATTTGTTTTAACTCTTCCGATTTTATGGTTTTCCAATGATTATCTTCTAATTGTTGCATCATTGCATAAACTTCTATCAATTGAGGTATACTGGCAGCAGGGTTTTTAAAATCGAATTGTTGTTCAATCGTTGCCAGTTTTTGGTCAATATTTTTTCCGTTTTTAACTCGATTCCAACTTGTATCGATTCCTTCAAATAAATTTTTCCGATCTTGAGTAGGTTCTCCTTTAATGAGTTCTAAATATTCTACTTCTTCTCCGCGAGAACCGGTGCTACCAAATCCTTGTGATTGATGACGACTTCTGCTTAAAGCAGCAATTTCTTGATTTGATTTTCCAAAAGAGGAGTAATAAACTCCCAAGTCAATGGCGTTTAATTTACTTTTATCTGCTTTTTCAAATTTTTCTCTTCCACCGTAAAACCACCATGATGTATTGAAAAATAATCGTTTGGGTTGCCAAACAGATGTATAGTTTAATTGTGATGGAAATATTTTAGAATTATTGACCATGTCAAATAATTCAATCGACAACATGGCAGAAGAAGTATGATGTCCGTGCGTTGTTCCCGGAGAACGATGATCAAATCGATTGAT
>JAFLBT010000071.1:10453-14237 GCA_017302935.1 Flavobacteriales bacterium
GGTTTAAACTGACGGATAATATAAATCATATCTTCCAATACTTCGTTTTTGTTCCAAATTTGTAGGGTTTCGTCCGGAATTTTTGAAAATCCAAAATCGTTGGCTCGGGTAAAAAATTGCTGACCACCGTCAATTTTTCGGGCTTCTAATAATTCTTGGGTTCTAATGACGCCTAATAATTCTCGTAACTCTGTTCCAATTAAGTTTTGTCCACCATCTCCTCTGGTTAAAGATAAATAACCGGTTTCCGCTTTCAAATGATTGGCCATGTAAGCAATTAAACGTGTATTTTCATCATCAGGATGTGCCGCAATATAGAGAACAGAGCCTAGAAATCGCAATTTTTGAATTTGATGAAAAAGGTCAACCGAGTTTAGCTTTGTTGGCTGTTGAGCAACAGTTTTTGTGATAAAAGTAAACAGTAAAAAACACAGTAAAATTCTCTTTAGAACCATTGCAATTAATTGTTTTCAGTTAATCAAATATAAGGAAATTGTGTACTTATAATTGATTTTAAAACTTCTTTAACATTGGTTGTAATTTTTCTGATTATTCATACAAAACGGTTCTTGGTTTAAAGTCTTCAAAATCCAAATAACCAAAATCACCGCTTCTGAAAGTGTTGGATTGAAAAATATTTTCACCTTGGGTGGGTATTTTTGGATAAAATGCAAAGGATAATTGGAATGAATTAAAAACCAAGTAATCATTGGTAATGATTAATCCGGCACCGATTTTTGAATACCCTTGACTTTTATTAAAATCGTGTTCAGCATTTCCTAAAAAAGCTAGTGAATAATTAAAAAACGGACTAAAACGGAAGCCAGCAACATTCCAAGGTGAATAGGTTTGGGTTTGAAAACTCAGCAATATTTTTTTCGTTCCTAAAAATTTTGGCACATTAAATCCCGATAAACCAAAACTTTCATTTATTGAAATTTGATCACCTTCAGAGTTTACACGATTGCCTCCCAAAACTAAATTAGTTTTAAAAAATTGTCTGATTCGCCAATTCCCAATGTTTTGTAAAGGGGTAAAATAATTCAATTGTAAAACAAAAGCACTTTGTTCGGTTTTTCCACTGTTAAAATAAGTTCCATACTCGTAATTGGTACTCAAATATCCCCATTTAAAATAATTTCCTAGTGTTGCTCTTGCACCAATATACAATCGTTTTTGATTGTTTTTGTCTAGAAAACCGGTTGTAATGCCGTAATATTTTCCAATAGGAACATCTTCCGGTATCTCAAAGTTAAAGATATAATAATCTTTCACGAATTTTCGACTTGAAAAACCAAAACCGGTCATCCAACTGTATTCATTGGTATAAAATCGATTAGGGTCAGTTTCTTCGCTTGGTCTTTCGGTATATTGAGTGTGATAATAGCCAATCGTCGTAATTAAATTTGTAATTCGATTGATTTCTGATTTTCCTTTTTCCAAAGGCATTGAATAACCCAACCAAGTGTCAATATTCGTTCGCTTAAAACGTTCATTTTTATATATTCTATCTGCTTTAGGTAAACTGTCTCTTAAAAATCGATTTTCAATATTCAATCCTCCGGCCCATCTTGTTAAAGGTGAGAAAAACGGTCGATCAATGTTGATACTCTTAAAATAATTGTCCAATAAATCAATTTGATAATTTAAGCGTGTTCGAATATAAGTGTTTTTAATATTTGGAATTGTGTATTGAGTAGAATAGGCCGTTTTATTATCATTCAAGTTTTGTAAAAATCGATTGTACCATTGATGACCAAAACCTAAAAAATTTCTCTCTGTTAGTTCATAAGAGGCTCTTGACGAAGTTACATTGATTACAGGTACAATACTCCAGGAATCCAATACCTGAATCATAATATCGATGCTGTCAGAAGGAGATGAAGTAGGTTCACAAGTAATATGAACTCTTCTGATATACCGTTGTCTTCTGATTAAACGTTCCGATTCTATCACCAATAAACTATCATATACTTGATTTTTTTTCAATAAAATTAAATTCTTAACGGCAAATCCTTTAGTTTTTGCATGGATTGAATTTCCTGCTTTTTCTAAAAACCGTTTCGGTTGAATAGTTGAATCTTTTTCGGAATAACCAAACGGGTCTAATGTTTTGACAGTTATTTTACGAATAATTTTACCTTCATATTCTACGTGGTTTATCTTACCATTTTGTACTTTTTTTGCCGTAGGTTTTACGGTTGTTGATTTAAATACAAGCTTATAAATGAATTTTGTAAACCGACTTTTCTTAGAAAAATCCTCAATTTTTTGATATTTGACGGTAACTGAATCGTTCTTTTTTTGCAAAAGAATAGCAATTGAATCGTTCTTTTTTTCAACTTGAGCATTAGTTTGATTAAAAATCAAAAGAAGAAGAGTCAAGTATGTTAGGAACGTAAGCTTCATTATTTGACTACCTAATCGGTAAATTCTTTTTCATCTGAATATTTAACCAACACGCTAATTCCTTTTTGCAATAATAAACTATTCGGATAGGTAATCAATTCTCCATCTTTCGTTTTAAGATAAGTGTGAAATCCTCTAATGTCTTCAATTTCACCTTCAATTGGAAATTCTTTGTCGTGGATTTTAATGGTATCTCCAATCTTAAATGGTGCAGAAAAAAAGAGAATAATTCCAGAAGTAATATTACTTAAAATGGACCATTGTGCAAACATAGCAACACCAATTACAGCAAAAATGGAAGAAGCTACCAAAATGATGTTTTGTGGTTTTACACCCCAAATAATAAATAATGCAATAATGGCTAATGTTCCAAAAAGGATATTAAAATATTTAATAACCAAATTGGTTCGGTGTTCCAACGTTAAACTGACTTTTGCAAATCGTTTAACAATTTTACTTACAGAAATTCTCAATATAATTAACAAAACAAGAACCACTGCTGACGCAATTTCTTCTTTGATGTAAAGTTTAAAAAAATCCATTTTGTATTTATTTTAACTGCATTAATTTTTGATAAACAAGATGCATCGGCATACCTACTACATTCGTATAGGAACCTTCAATCTTAGAAATACCTACTGAACCAATCCATTCTTGAATGGCATAACTTCCCGCTTTATCAAAGGGTTGATATTTTTCAACATAATAATCAATCGCTTCTTTATTTAACGATTCAAATGTAACTTTCGTTTTTTCAAACACAACTTCTGTATAATCAACGGTTTTAAAACAAATTGAAGTGATTACTTCGTGAGTTGACCCGGAAAGTGATGTTATCATGGCAACAGCGTCTTCCTTGCTTTTTGGTTTTCCTAAACAATTACCTTTATGCCAAACTATTGTGTCACTAGTCACCAATAAATCACCCTTTACCAATTCACCCTCAAAGGCATTAGCTTTCAATACGGCTAAATAATTGGTGATTTCTTCTGCTTGTAATTCCGGTGGAAAAATTTCTTCTACTTCTTTTAATCGTATTTCAAAATCAACGTCTAATTCGCTGAAAAATTGTTGTCTTCTCGGTGAACCGGATGCTAAAATTAAACGGGTATGTTTTAATTTTTCTCTAAGCATGATGTAGAATAGAATAGGTAATTACTGCTGATGCAAACAAACCAAAAAACATAACCCATTTCAATACCTTGCTTATATGATTAAAATTTTCTTCAGTTTTGGCTTCAATGGATTTTATAATTAAGTAGAGTAATGGACTAACAACAGTTACCAAACCATATATTACGGCCGGATACAATTCATTTAGCATCAAATTTTTGTATAAATACCATCCTACTAATACGCAACTTGTAAAAACTAA
>JAFLBT010000072.1 GCA_017302935.1 Flavobacteriales bacterium
ATGAATCATATCCTTGCGGATGAAGCACATTAAACCCTTTGTGTCTTTTGTAACGAGCCACGATGTCTGAAGCAATATATCCCAGCGGATGACCTACGTGCAAGCCTGCTCCGGAGGGGTACGGAAACATATCCAACACATAATATTTTGGTTTTTCTGAATTATTTTGGGCGGCAAAAGTTTGGTTTTTAGCCCAATATTCTTGCCATTTGGCTTCGATTTGTTCGTGGAAGTATTTCATATTTTGAGGTACTGAGGAACTGAGTTGCTGAGTTACTAAGGTTTTTAAAACGGCAAATTTACGTTTATTGTACTAAACTCAAAACTTTCAACGTTATAAACTGTGGTTTAACCAATTTCTTTTTTAATTTTACGGCTTAAATTAATTCCTATGGCATCATCTTACGAAAAGTATCAAAAAAGACGACTCATTTCATCCTATTTTTCAGTAGTATTAAGTGTTTTTTTAGTGCTTTTTTTGTTGGGTTTATTGAGTTTATTTGTGATTAATTCCAAAAAACTTTCCGATGATTTCAAGGAAGAAATTCCAATGTCGGTTTATTTTAAAGATGCGGCTAGCGATAGTATTTTGAAAGCTTTTGGTGAAAAACTGAAAGCTTCAGCTTTTGTAAAAACTGATACTTTTGTATCCAAAGAAACTGCCGCTTCTAAACACAAAGATATTATTGGCGAAGATTTCATGCAGTTTTTAGGATTCAATCCGTTGCAAAATTCATATGATATTCATCTCAAAGCCGATTTTGTTCAAGGGGATAGCATTAAAAAAATTGAACAAGATTTCAAACAAAATAAAATGATCTCTGACATCGTTTACGACAAACATTTGGTAGATTTGGTCAACGATAATGTGAAAAAAATTACGTTTTGGATGTTGATAATTGCCGGATTTTTGGCATTAATTGCAGTGCTTTTAATCAATAGCTCTATGCGATTATCTATTTATTCTAACCGATTTATCATCAAAACCATGCAAATGGTGGGGGCGACTAAATCGTTTATTCGCAAACCTTTTATCATGCGAAGCATTAAATTAGGAATTGTAGGTGCTTTATTGGCAATAATGGGTATTGTGGGTGTTTTATTCTACATCGATAGTAATTTCCCTAAATTGGGAATTTTAGAAAACCAATTGATGATAGGTGCCGTTTTATTGGGCGTATTGGTTTTGGGAATCTTAATTTCCTGGTTCAGTACTTTCTTTGCTACTCAAAAATTCTTGAACCTTAGAACAGACGATTTATACTAAAAATATGAGCAATAAAAACGAACAAAAACAGGAATTTCTTTTTGAAAAAGTAAATTATAAAATTCTATTAATTGGTATTGCCATTATTACCTTGGGTTTTATTTTGATGAGTGGTGGCGGTAGTGATGACCCAAAAGTTTTTAGTGAAGCGATTTTTGATTTTAGAAGAATTCGATTGGCACCAACAGTTGTGCTTGCCGGATTTGGGGTAGTGATTTATGCTATTTTAAAAAACCCTAAAAAGGGTTAAAAGATTTTTAGATTATTAGATTTTTAGATAATCTGATAATCCAACAATCTGACAATCTAAAAATCTACTTCCTATGGATTTATTACACGCAATACTTATCGCCATAATTGAAGGTTTAACTGAATATCTTCCTGTTTCTTCAACGGCTCACATGATTTTCACGAGTTCCTTTTTTGGGATTCAAGAAGATGATTTTGTTAAATTATTTCAAGTTTCCATTCAATTTGGAGCTATTTTAGCTGTAGTCTTTTTGTATTGGAGAAAATTTTTTAACTTCTCTAAATTTAATTTTTATATCAAATTGGCCGCAGCTGTGGTTCCGGCATTGGTTTTAGGGAAATTATTTGATGATAAGATTGATGCGGTTTTAGGCAATCCAATCCCCATAGCGATAGTTTTAATTTTAGGTGGCGTTGTATTACTTTTTATTGATAAAAAATTTCAAAATCCTACAGTTGTAACCGAAGAAGAAATTACCCTCAAGAAAGCGGTAACTATTGGCTTCTGGCAATGTTTGGCTATGATGCCCGGAACCAGTAGAAGTGCTGCTTCAATTATTGGTGGCATGCAACAAGGTTTAACGCGTGCTGTGGCAGCTGAGTTTTCTTTTTTCTTAGCTGTCCCAACTATGTTGGCCGTAACCGTTTATTCCTTATTCCTAAAAACCTACGAAGTTAGTCAGCTCAAAGGATACGAACTTCTTTTAGAAGGTAATAATTTCAAATTCTTTTTAATTGGAAATGCCATTGCTTTTGTAGTGGCTGTTTTGGCCATTAAATTATTTATTGAAGTCATCAAAAAATACGGATTTAAACCGTGGGGTTACTATCGTATTATAGTAGGAGTGCTTTTGTTGATTTATTTTTCTGTAAACTAATGACAACTGAAGAAATTCTGGAAGGACAAGTACTTTTGATAGACAAACCCTTGAGATGGTCGTCTTTTCAGGCGGTAAACAAACTCAAGTATGCCTTGATTCGGCATTTGGGACTTTCAAAAAAATTTAAAATCGGTCATGCCGGAACACTCGACCCTTTGGCTACTGGTTTATTAATCGTTTGTACCGGAAAATTCACCAAACGCATCACCGAAATTCAAGGACAAGCGAAAGAATATACCGGAACAATTCTTTTAGGTGCTACTACTCCATCCTACGATTTAGAAACTGAAATTGATGAAAATTTTTCCATTGAGCATATTAATGAATCATTGATAAATCAAATTTTACCGCAATTTATTGGCGAAATTGATCAAAAACCACCCGTTTTTTCGGCCATCAAAAAAGATGGGATTCGCATGTATGAACACGCTCGTGCCGGTGTAGAAATGGAAATGAAAAGTAGAAAAACCACCATTCACGAATTTGAAATCACCAGAATAGCTCTTCCTGAAGTTGATTTTAGAGTCGTTTGCAGCAAAGGAACGTACATTCGTTCGTTAGCACATGATTTTGGAAAAGCCCTAAATTCCGGTGCTCATTTGACTGTTTTGCATCGTACAAAAATTGGCAATTATTCGGTTGAAAATGCTGTTTCACCGGAGAATTTTGAATCCAATTTATTGAAAAAATAAGTTGCTGTTATTTTTTTCGTATCTTTACTATTCAATTTAGAGCCATGAAAACTTCAAAAGATAAATCTAAAAACTTAGCCACTCCAGGCAAACCAATGTCGCAGGAAAAATTTGTTTCGCTTATTAAAGAAGCGGAAGAAGGTGAATTCATGACCGAAAAAGAGTTTGACAAAAAGTTTCAGGAATGGAGATTGAACAGAAAAAAGTAATTCGATCTACATTCTATTTAAGAGATATTCAAGCTATTTTTGAATATGGTGAAATCGTTTTTGGAGAAAGAGCTGCTTTAAATTTTTATGAGGATCTAAGAGAAAGAGTTCGCAACCTCGAAACCCAACACCTACTTCATCCCGAATGTCGTCATTTGGAAACCAAAACCAAAATGTACCGAAATATCATTTTAGGTTCCTATTTAATTATTTATCGTATTCGAGCAAACAAAATTGAAGTATTACGAGCTTTTCACGGAAGTCGTTCACCCAAAATCATCAAACAAGTTAGAAAAATAAAACCATGATTCGCAATTTGCTTTACGCTACTTTTCTTTTTGTATCCTTTTTTGTTTTTGGACAAACCTCAAAATTAAAAAGCGGCGATTTACTTTTTCAAAAAATGAATTGTGGCGAATTGTGTGATGCCATTCATGCCGTAACCGAGGGTTATCAAGGCAATGATTTTAGTCATTTAGGTTTAGTTGTTATTGAAAATGATTCTGTTTTCATCATCGAAGCTGCGGGAAATGCCGTTCGGAAAGTGACGCTGGAACAATTCTCAAAAAACACAAAAACCACGATGTTTATTGGAAGAGTAAAATCAAAATATCAAAAACTGATTCCGCAAGTGATTTCATTTGCCAAACAGCAAATCGGAATTCCGTATGACGATGATTATTTATACGATAATGGAAAATATTATTGTTCCGAATTGATCTATGATGCTTTTTTGAAGGCTTACGGAAAACCCTTTTTTGAATTGCAACCCATGACCTTCAAACAACCTGAATCGAAAGCGTTTTTTCCAGCTTGGGTTGAATATTATCAAAATATAAAAGTAGAAATTCCTGAAGGTGAACTGGGTTGCAATCCGGGCGGAATTTCCACTTCTGATAAAATTAAAATTGTGGGAAAGTTAAACTAGTTGCTTTTCAACTTTTTCAACCAAAGCCATAATTTCATTTTGCGTACTTATGCCTTTATCATGCAAATACCATTTTTGCAATTCGGTTTTGGCCGTTTCATCTACTACGCCGTGTTGAGCTTTGTAGTCTAAAATTAAATTTTTAGCACCTTCGGGTCGTGGTCCCCAATCGCTTAAAACGGTTAAGGTTTCGGCATCCAAAATCAATAATTTCGGGATGGCTTTTCCTCCATTCGTTAAAAACTGATTCATCAAGGCTTCGTTTTCATCGCGTAAAACAATTCTAAAATTAATTTTTTCTGAAAGTTCTGCCATTTTGTGGATAATGGGTACCAATTGAGCGGCATCACCACACCATCCTTCAGAAATCACCAACCAAATGTAATGGGATTGTAAATTTTGTAATGATTGTGTAACTTCTTCTGTTATTTGAATCGTTTTCTCCAAACGATTCATACGAACTTCATTCAGTTCACTATATTTGGTTAAGGCATCAGATTGCTCAAAACCCGTTGATTTGCCTTCTTTTAATAAATTTTTAATTTCTCTACGGTAGTCAGCATAAGTAAAACTATTTGCTAAACTATTTTTAATAATCTCTTGCATGATTTTTAATTTACGGTACAAAAGTAAAATTTATTTTGCTTTCCGTTCGTAACATTCATCACATTTGAATGAAATAGCGTACTTTTGAAAGAATCAATATGGAGATTAATACAAAAAACATAGGTTTAGTTTTATCCGGCGGTGGTTCAAAAGGATTAGCCCACGCCGGTGTATTGCAATTTTTGGAAGAACAAAACTTAAAGCCTAATCAAATTGCCGGTACAAGTGCCGGTTCTATTGTGGCTGCTTTGTATAGTTTTGGCATGAAACCGGATGAAATATTGAATTTTTTCCAATCGATTTATTTTTTTCATTGGAAGCATTTCACTTTTTCAAAAGCCGGAATTATTGACAGTGAATCATTTAAAAAATATTTTTACGATATTTTTGGTGATAGATTAATTGGGGATTTAAAAATTCCTATTCATATCACAGCTACTGATTTGGTAAAAGGTAAATTAAAAATATTTGATTTGAACACCAAAATAGTTGACGCAGTTTTAGCCTCGAGTGCTTTTCCGGGAATTATTTCACCCTATCAAATTGAGGGAAATTTATACAGTGATGGTGGAATTTTGAATCATTTTCCTACCGATATTTTACAAGGAAGATGTAACCATATCATTGGCGTTTATGTAAGTCCGATTCAAAAAATTGAAGCCAAAGATTTGAATTCGATTAAAGCGGTTACTTCAAGAGCTTTCGATTTATTGACCGCGAATACTACTATGCAAAAATTCACCTTATGTGATTGGGTGATAGAACCTGAAGAATTATCAAATTTTGGCACTTTTGAAACCAATAAAACTAAAATGGAAATCATTTTTAACCATGGATATGAAGCGGCTAAAAAAACATTTCCCGAATTTCAATCGGTCATCGAAAATCGGTAAACAACTCTGATTTTTATGTGGTCAAAATCAATATTTCTTTATATTTGCACCACAAAAAAACAATTCGATGAAATATAAAAGAATACTTCTAAAATTAAGTGGTGAAGCGTTGATGGGTGAAAGACAGTATGGAATTGACCCGAAAAGATTGGCAGAATATGCTCAAGAAATCAAACAAATTCACGATTTAGGAGTGGAAATTGCCATCGTTATTGGTGGTGGAAATATATTTAGAGGTGTAGCCGGAGCAAGTAACGGAATGGACAGAGTGCAAGGTGATTATATGGGAATGTTAGCCACAGTAATCAATGGAATGGCGTTACAAGGAGCCTTGGAAGAAGCCGGAATGTTAACTCGTTTGCAAACTGCTTTAAAAATTGAAGCGATTGCAGAACCTTATATCAAAAGAAGAGCAGTTCGTCATTTAGAAAAAGGTAGAATTGTTATTTTTGGTGCCGGAACAGGGAATCCATACTTTACAACTGATACTGCAGCGGTTTTAAGAGGAGTTGAAGTGGGTGCAGATGTCATTTTAAAAGGTACTCGCGTTGATGGTGTTTACAATGCCGACCCTGAAAAAAACAAAGATGCCGTTAAATTCGATTATATTTCGTTTGAAGAAGTGCTTAGCAAGGGTCTTAATGTAATGGATACAACCGCATTTACATTAAGTCAAGAAAATAAATTACCTATTATTGTGTTTGATATGAATAAAGAAGGTAACTTGCTTAAAGTTTGCAATGGCGAAACCATTGGTACTACTGTTACGATTTAATTTGACTTTATTATTGAATAATTGATTACGTTTTAAAAAATACTATCATGACAGAAGAAATAGATTTTATCATTGATACTGCAAAAGAACACATGAATGGTTCGATTGCTCATTTAGAAAAAGAATTTTTAAATATACGTGCCGGAAAAGCTACCCCACAAATGTTGGGTGGAGTTTTTGTTGATTATTATGGTTCGCAAACACCACTTTCGCAAGTAGCCAATATCAATGTGCCAGATGCTAGAACCATCACGGTTACACCTTGGGAAAAAAGCATGTTGCATCCTATTGAAAAAGCTATTATGATTGCCAATTTAGGCTTTAACCCTATGAATAATGGTGATAACATCATCATTTCAGTACCGCCATTAACGGAAGAACGCCGCAGAGATTTGGTAAAACAAGCCAAATCTGAAGCAGAGGATGCTAAAATCGGGATCAGAAATGCTAGAAAAGATGCCAATACCGATATTAAAAAAGAAGAAAAAAACGGTACTTCTGAAGACATTTGTAAATCTGCCGAAGAAACCATTCAAAAACTAACTGATTCATTCATCAAAAAAATAGATGATATTTTAGCAATTAAAGAAGCTGAAATTATGAAAGTATAAATCGAAATCCACTTGAAAGAGTGGATTTTTTGCTTTTATAAAGTACCTTTGTTATCCGCATTATTTAAAAACATGAAACACTTCGTTTTATTCTTCCTTTTTTACTCAATTGTTGCACAAGCACAATTTAGAGTTAACGGAATT
Source organism: Flavobacteriales bacterium (assembly GCA_017302935.1). Taxonomy (GTDB): domain Bacteria; phylum Bacteroidota; class Bacteroidia; order Flavobacteriales; family Flavobacteriaceae; genus Flavobacterium. The sequence goes on from JAFLBT010000072.1 coordinate 7,256, forward strand.
ATAAAAGATGATGTAACCAAAAAACCATTGCCATTTGCCACGATTCAATCTTCATCCGGAAGAACAACTATTGCAGATGTATCCGGAAAATTTGAATTGATTACATCTACACCGGGTGAGAAAATGGTTGTTTCTTATTTGAACCGAAAAAGCAAAGAATTTATTATTGATAAAACAATTCATTTATCAATATTTTTATCGAATACCCCAAATTTAAATCCAATTGAATTAAAGAAACAAGAAGAAGAATCAAAAGCTTTTACGCAAAAGGTTTTTGCATTAAGTAATCAAAATAATCCCAAAAAAAAGCTTTCAGACTTTCAATTTAAAGGCTATAACAAAATTGTTGTTACTGCACATGCAGACTCTATTAAAGGAAAAATTGATACGATTATCAAACACCGAAAAACAAAAATTGATTCAACCGATTTAAAATTAAAAAGATTAATAAGCAAACAACATTTTTTTGTTACTGAAAAAGTTTCTTTGTTTCAGTTAAGCAACTTAAAATTTAAAGAAACGGTCTTAGGCTCTCAAATGTCGGGTTTTAAAAGTCCGATTTATGAAATTATTGGTTTTAACCTTCAATCCTATTCTGTTTATGAACCTCGTTATGAACTGTTAGAAACTAAATATGTAAATCCGATTTCTACATCTGGATTACGCGATTATGATTTTGAATTGTTAGATACAATAACTTTTTATAATCGAAAAACGGCTTTGGTTCATTTTAAAAATAAAAAAGAAATCAATAAAAAAGGGTTAGAAGGCTTACTTTATATTGACATCGGAAATTATGCTATTGCAAAAGCCATAATGCGGGTTAGAGGTATAATCGATTTAACTGCAATCCATGAATTTGAGTATCTATCAGACGAAAATTTATGGTTTCCATCCAGTTACGAATTAAAAATTGTGAAAGGGAAAAATGATGACCCAATAAAAATACTAGGCGGAACCATTGAATTTGAAGGAGAATACGATGAATTGGGCACCAAACGAGAAAAAAAAGCCTCCGATTTTACGTATCTTCATTCTAAAACATTCTTTTATGATAAAAAAATTAACCAATCTATTTCTATTGATAGAAATTCTGTAGCCATCGAAATTAATGATGAGGCTGCAAAAAAAGATACTGCATTTTGGATACAAAACAGAAAAGAATATTTTACAAAAAGAGACCGAAATACGTTTGCTGTAAAAGACAGTTTAGCATTTTTTAAAGGAATTAATGCCAAACTTTTCTTTGGAAGAAAAATTATAAACGGTTATGTACCGGTTAAATTTTTTGATTTTGACTTGCGTTATTTAATTAGTTACAACAATTATGAAGGCTTTCGATTTGGCATTGGCGGGGTGACCAACGAACGTTTTTCAAAAAAATACAAACTTGATGGTTATTTAGCGTATGGACTAAAAGATGAAGAACTAAAGTATCATATTGGTGCTGCCACTCGATTAGGTGATTTTTCTAACACATGGTTAGGTTTTTCATATACTGATGATGTTCAAGAGATTGGTAGTACAAAGTTTAATATAGACAAAAGACCATTTAAAATTTATGACCCACGCCCAATCAACGTGAGTACGTTCTACCATCATCAAACGTGGAAAGCCTCTATTGAAACCAATTTTTTACCCAAAACAGAAAGTATTTGGCAAGTTAATCACTCTCGAATTGAGCCTTTATTTGATTATGCCTTTTTTGATGGTCAAAAGTTGATTTCAAACTTTTATATGACAACGGCTTCTGTTTCCATTCAATGGAATCCGTTTAGTGATTATATGCACACTCCAAACGGAAAAATTGAAATCGAAAAAAGGTTTCCAAAATTTACGTTTCAATTTACAGAATCGCTTCCTGAAGTTTTGAATAGTGATTTTGAATTTGGTAAAATAGATTGTCGAATAGAATATGAAAAAAAATATGTCAACGGACAAAAATCTTCATTTTTGTTTCAAGGTGGAATGGCTTTTGGCGATGTTCCTTTGACACATTTATACAATAACTCACCAAATAATTTAGACAAAGAAGCTCTTCTTCAACGCCTCACAGTAGCCGGTAAAAACAGTTTTGAAACCATGCGTTTTAATGAATTTTTTTCAAGTAGATACATCATGTTTCACTTCAAACACGGTTTTAAAAGAGTTGAATTATTCAATAAAATAAAACCAACACTTGTATTGGTTAGCCGAATGGCGTGGGGTGAAATGGATAAACCTGAACAACATGTTGGTTTATTTTACAAAACCCTCAACGAAGGCTATTTTGAATCGGGAATTGAATTGAATCAGATTTTTAAGGGACTAGGTTTAGCCGGATTTTATCGATATGGACCCAACCAATTAAGTCGATTTGAAGACAATATCGCCATCAAAATTTCCTTTAATTTAGATTTAGGATTGTAATTCGATTAGTCATAGCTATTTTGTCAAAAAAATGAATATAAATCTTTCTTTATATTCTTACTTCATATTGAAATGATTACCTTTGCAGGCGATAAAATTTGACTATGAATAAATGGTTTAGCGTTGGTTTTTGGGAATCAGTTGCACGAATTATTTTAAGAAACAGAATTACAATTCTAATCCTTATTTCTCTATTAACAGTGTTTTTAGCACTACAATGGAATAATATGCGATTTACCTACACCGAAGCAAATTTACTACCGGATCATCATGAAGTTAACGAACAATATAAAGCGTTTTTAGATAAATTTGGTGAGGAAGGAAATTTGATTGTTATTGGTGTTAACGACAATACTTTTTTCAATCCCAACCATTTTGACGCTTGGAAAAAGTTAATTAATAAACTAGATCTGTCTAAAGAAGTTGAACTGATTATATCGGTTGACAAACTCAAAACATTACAAAAAAACGAAAGCAAAGAAATATTTGATTTGGTTGATTTTTTTGACAAAAACAAAATTTCCGACTCATCCTATCTCGATAAAAAACACAAAGAACTGCTCCAAGATTTACCTTTTTATGAGCAACTTCTTTTTAGTAAAAAATCAGGATCTATTCGTGCCGCAATATATTTGGATAAAAAAATTGTCAACACGAGTATTCGAAAAATTTTCATTGAAAAAGAGCTTATTCCAGAAGTAGAAGCATTTGAAGAACAAACCGGAATTGATTTGAAAGTTTCCGGAATGCCCTATATCAGAACCTTAAATTCTCAAAATATTGTTGACGAAATTGGAATTTTTATTGGAGCGGCGTTATTGATTACCTCTTTGATTTTCTTTTTCTTTTTCAGAAGTTTCAGAGCTACTTTCATTTCGATGTGCGTGGTAATTATTGGCGTAATGTGGGCTTTTGGAACATTAGGGTTATTAGGTTTTGAAATCACAGTTTTAACCGCAATTATTCCTCCGTTAATTATTGTGATTGGTATTCCGAATTGTATTTTTTTGATAAACAAATACCAACAAGAAGTCAAAAAACACGGCAATCAGGCAAAATCTTTACAACGAGTAGTTTCTAAAATAGGAAACGCTACGTTAATGACCAATTTAACAACTGCAGCAGGTTTTGCCACTTTTATTGTTACGGACAGCGAATTACTTACTGAATTTGGAATAATAGCTTCAATCAACATCATACTACTTTTCATTTTGTGTTTGTTGATTATTCCAATCATTTATAGTTTTATGCCGTTGCCAAAAGACAAACATTTGGAGCACCTTAATAAAACGTATACAACCACTTTTGTCAATTGGATTGAAAAAACGGTAAAGAATAAAAGTATAACCATTTATGCTACTTCCATTGTTTTATTAGTAGTTAGTATTATTGGTATTTATCTCATTCGAATTTCAGGAAGTTTAATTGAAGATATGCCCAAAAAAGCGGGGTTCTTTAAAGATATCGTGTTTTTTGAAAAAGAATTTGATGGTGTTATGCCATTGGAAATCATGATTGATACCAAAAGAAAAAAAGGAGTGATGAAACTATCAACCTTAAAAAAAATGGAGGAAGTACAAGAAATTATCAATGAAATTCCTGAACTCTCAAAACCGGTATCCATTGTAAATGTTGTAAAATACTCTAAACAAGCTTACTATAACGGTAATCCTGATTATTACGAATTACCAACAGCTCAAGAGCAAAGTTTCATTTTGTCGTATGCCAAAAATTCGACCAAAAACAATAAAGAAAATTTCATGAAAAGCTATGTGGATTCAACTGGGCAATATGCTCGAATTACCACATTTATGAAAGACATTGGTACCGATAAAATGGAAAAAATAGAAGAAAAATTGTGGGATAAAATCAACAAAGTTTTTCCTCCTGATCAATTTACGGTTACCCTAACGGGAAAAGCTTTGGTTTTTCAAAAAGGAACTTCCTACTTGGTAAACAATCTTGTATTATCACTGCTGTTTGCCATCTTTTTGATTTCTTTATTTATGGCTTATTTGTTCCGTTCTTTTAAAATGATTGTCATTTCACTTATTCCAAATTTACTTCCACTAATCGTTACAGCAGGTTTAATGGGATATTTAGGTGTTCCCATCAAGCCATCAACTATTTTAGTTTTTAGTATTGCTTTTGGAATTTCTGTAGATGATACGATTCACTTTTTAGCAAAATACCGTCAAGAATTACAAGCCAACAATTGGAAAATCAGAAAATCTGTCTTTAATGCGTTGAGAGAAACTGGGGTCAGCATGTTTTACACTTCAATCGTATTATTTTTCGGATTCTCTGTTTTTATGATTTCCAGTTTTGGAGGTACAGTTGCATTGGGCGGACTAGTATCTGCAACACTTTTATTTGCAATGCTTTCCAACTTATTATTATTACCGGCACTTTTGTTATCGTTAGAAAAAACAATTGCCAATGAGGAAGAATTTTTACCCCCATCTATTGATATTTTAGTAGAAGAAGACGAAATTGATTCTCAACCTAAACCATAAAAAAAATTATATCTAGTATATTTGTATTTTAAATTTTAAGCACCATGAAAAAGCAGTTTAAAGTCGAAGAATTATTAAAAAACACCCCTGTTATGACAGAAGTAACAGTAAAAGGATGGGTAAGAACATTTAGAAACAATCAGTTTATAGCCCTGAATGATGGCTCTACCATTAATAATATCCAATGTGTTGTAGATTTTGAAAATACATCAGAAGAAATATTAAAAAGAATTACAACCGGTGCGGCCGTTTCGCTAACCGGTACTTTAGCAGAAAGCAAGGGAGCCGGACAAAAAGTTGAAATTCAGGTAGCTACGATTGAAATTTTAGGCGATTCAGATGCAGAAAAATACCCAATGCAGCCGAAGAAACATTCGCTTGAATTTTTGAGAGAAAATGCTCATTTACGAATCAGAACAAATGCTTTTGGTGCGATTATGAGAGTGCGTTCTACTCTAGCATTTGCCGTACATCAATATTTTCAGGAAAAAGGTTTTTTCTATGTTAACACACCAATTGTAACCGGTTCTGATGCAGAAGGTGCGGGTGAAATGTTTAAAGTTACATCGTTACCTTTTGATAATACACCAAGAACTGAAGATGGAAAAGTGAATTATAAAGAAGACTTTTTTGGCAAAGAAACCAATCTCACCGTTTCCGGACAATTGGAAGCCGAAACGTATGCAATGGCATTAGGTCAGGTGTATACATTTGGACCAACTTTTAGAGCAGAAAATTCAAATACCTCTCGCCATTTGGCAGAATTTTGGATGATTGAACCTGAAGTAGCATTTAATGATTTGGCCGCCAATATGGATTTGGCGGAAGATTTCATCAAATATGTAATCAACTATACGGTAAATAAACACCAAGATGATTTAAAGTTTTTGGAGCAACGTTTATTAGACGAAGAAAAAAACAAACCTCAAGCAGAACGCAGTGAAATGAGTTTGTTAGAGAAATTAAATTTTGTTTTAGAAAACAATTTTAAACGTGTTTCTTATACTGAAGCGATTGATATTTTAAGGGATTCTACACCTAACAAAAAGAAAAAATTTCAATATTTAATTGAAGAATGGGGTGCTGATTTGCAAAGTGAACACGAACGCTTTTTGGTTGAAAAACATTTTAAATGTCCGGTAATTTTGTTTGACTATCCTGCCAAAATTAAAGCGTTTTATATGCGTTTAAATGAAGATGGAAAAACGGTTCGTGCTATGGATATTTTATTCCCGGGAATTGGAGAAATTGTAGGTGGTTCTCAAAGAGAAGAGCGATATGATGTATTGATTGAAAAAATGAAAGCTCTAGGAATTGACGAAAAAGAACTTTGGTGGTATTTAGACACTCGAAGATTTGGAACCGCTGTTCACTCCGGTTTTGGTTTAGGATTTGAACGTTTGGTGCTTTTTGTTACGGGAATGACCAATATTCGTGATGTTATTCCTTTTCCGAGAACACCGCAGAATGCAGAATTCTAAATTTGTTTCAAGTTTAAAGTTTCAAGTTGTTGTAATGTCAGCAACTTGAAACTTGAAACCTTAAACTTTCAAACAAAAAATTTTATAATGTTAAAACAAAATCTACAATTCAAATTATCTCAAAAATTATCTCCTCAACAAATTCAGTTGATGAAGTTAATTCAATTGCCGACACAAGCATTTGAACAACGATTGAAGGAAGAGATGAATGAAAATCCGGCTTTAGAACGCGGAAAAGAAGATGATGAATATGCAGATGAATTTGAAAAAGAAGAATTCGACGATTATGAAGAAGATGAATACGATCGAATTGATGCAGAAGATATAAACATTGATGAATATTTGAGTGAC
>JAFLBT010000073.1 GCA_017302935.1 Flavobacteriales bacterium
TTATTATCTTAACCATTTTGGTACGAATTGTGATGTCGCCGGTAACCTATAAATCGTATTTGTCGCAGGCTAAAATGAAGGTTTTACGTCCGGAAATCATGGAGTTGAATACCAAATTCGGGAAAGATCCAATGAAAAAACAACAAGAAACCATGAAGTTGTATTCCAAAGCAGGAGTAAACCCAATGGCAGGATGTCTACCGGCTTTAATGCAAATTCCAGTGTTCTATGCATTATTTAGTTTTTTCCCTTCCGCAATAGATTTAAGACAAAAAAGTTTCCTTTGGGCAGATGATTTATCGTCTTTTGATTCCGTTATTAGCTTACCTTTCTATATTCCATTTTATGGTAATCACGTGAGTTTGTTCCCTATTTTGGCTTCCATTGCAATTTTCTTTTACATGAAAATGACAACCGGAGATCAAGCCATGAGTGCACCACCACAAGAAGGTATGCCGGATATGGGTAAAATTATGAAAATGATGATTTATTTGTCACCCATCATGATGTTGTTTTTCTTCAACAATTTTGCTTCCGGTTTGAGTTTATATTACTTTGTTTCCAATGCCATTACCATTGGAATCATGTTAGTGATTAAAAACTACATCATTGATGAAGATAAAATTCACGCACAAATTCAAGAAAATAAAACCAAGCCAAAATCCATGAATCGCTTCCAACGCAAAATGCAGGAAATGATGGAAGAAGCTGAAAAACAAAAGAAATTGAAAAAATAAAGATTAACATAAGCCCTGAATTCGTTTGGGGCTTTTTTGTGTGTTATTATAAGAAAAAAATAAGTTAGTAAGTAGTATTTGAAATAGATTAAAATATGCATTTTAATCCTCACTAAGGTTGTTTTTAAATGATTTTTATTAAACATTATTTTTAAAATTCGAAAAAAGTAATTTATATAATGAAAAGTATAACAAATTTATTGAAGTAGGTACCGTTGTTATTGATAAGTTAAGTAGCATCCTAAACGTTAATGATTGATAATTGATTCTGAAATAGATCTTATTAAGGTAAAAAGTTTCATAACCACATACTGTTTGGGAAGAACTAAGTAGAAATAAAAAAAGCTCCGATTACTCGGAGCTTTTCTTTTTCATAGCAATAAGATTATTAAGATCCTGGTAAAAGAACTCTGTTTAAAACATGTATTACACCGTTTGCTGCTTGTACGTCAACAGCAATAATTCCAGATGCTCTGTCAGCACCGTCAGTTACATTTGCAATATTTCCTCCTGTACCTGGTAAAGTAATATCAAATGTTGCAGATGAACCTAATAAAGTTGGAACTGTTGTAACCCCATTAGGAGTTAATCCACTAGATAATACATTTCCAAAAGCACCACTAGCAACATGGTATTTTAATACCGCATCTAATGTTGGTTCTGGAATTGCAGCTAAATCCGCTGCTCCCAATTCAGATAATAAACTTACAAAAGCATCATTGGTAGGAGCAAATACTGTAAATGGTCCCGCACTGCTTAAAGCAGTTACAAAATCAGTAGTGTTTCCTTCTCTTGTTAGTGCAGCTTGTAATATATCAAAATTTGGATCTGCAACAGCAAAAGTTACTACAGTTGGTAATGCAATTACAGCATCTACAATGTGTACAACTCCATTTGAAGCAATTACATTTGCAGTTGTAACAGTTGCAACACCATTTAATTTAACACCTGAAGATTTGTTTACATACATACTCAATGTGTTACCTGTTGAAGTACCACCAACAGTTGCAGAAGTTTTGATGTATCCTGCATCAGGAAGTTGAGCTGCCTGAACGTTACCGGCTACAACATGGTTTAATAATACTTGTTTCAAAACATCAACAGGTACAGCGTTTAAATTTGCAAATCCATTTGCACTTAAAAAAGAAGCAAAAGCTTCATTTGTTGGAGCAAATACGGTGTAAGAACCAGCACCACTTAAAGTTGAAGTTAATCCAGCTCTTTCTAATGCGGCAACTAAAGAGCTTAAATTTTCATTTTTGGAAGCAATTCCGGCAATTGTGTTGTCATTTGATGAACAATCATCATCACTACATGAAAATGCAACAATTGCAAAAATAGCTACAAAAGCTGTTTTTAATAAATTTAATTTTTTCATAGATTATGAGTTTTTATTGTTCTCTACAAAGATATACATTTTTTTATATTGTTTAATCATTTTGTTTAAATGATAAACAAATAATAAATCAAAATACTTTGTAAAAATCTTAATAGCCCTTTATTTTATGGAACTTTGCAATTATTTATTGTTAATAACTTTGTTTAATTTTAACATAAATTTAATAAACAAAATATAAAAAAATCAATTTTTGAAGAGTTTAAAAACAATAAATGTTGACTTTAAAAGATAAATTCCGCTCAATAATTCATTAGAAATTGTATTGTAACCATTTTTTAATTCCAGTGTTGTAATTTTTTGTCCGGTTATGGTATAAAGTTCAAATGGTGTGGTTTCGGTTAAACCCTCCACCCAAATTTGCCCATTATTCGTTTGAATAATTTGTGGTTTTTTATTTTCTTCTTTATTTACGGATAAATTTTCTTCCATAAATAACCATTGATAGGCGGCACCGAATTCATTTCGCCAATAACTTTCTGAATGTGTTCCATTAGCATCAATCTTAGTAAACGTATTGTTGGTTGTTAAACCGTTGTTTTGCATGGTTGTTCTGATGGTGGTAATATTAGGCACCATTGTGGAAGATTCATTTTGCCCGGCAACAAAATAAACTCTTTGTTGATTTAAATTTGGAACGGAACTAATATAAGTAGTTAATGGAGTTAAAGCAAACCAATAAGCCGGACTAAACGAACCGATTTTTCGAAATGCATTTGGATACTCACAGGCACCATAGGTTGCAATCAGTGCTCCCATCGAACTTCCGATAAGTGCATTCATTTCCGGCTCAGGTCGGGTTCTGAAATTTTCATCTATGTAGGGTTTGAGTGTTTCAGCAACAAAAGCCATATACGCATCTCCTTGTCCACCCCCATATTGAGGATTTACCCATGGTGAATATTCATTTAACCGTTCACTACCACCATTGTCAATTCCCACAACTATTGCTCCGTAATCTCCTTGATTAAACAAGGTGTTTAAGGTTTCATCCACTTGCCATTCGCCGGAAAATGAAGTTTGATTGTCAAATAAGTTTTGACCATCTTTCATATAAAGTACCGGATAGTGTTTGGTGGAAGTAAAATAATCCGGTGGCAGATACAACCAGATTCTTCGGTTTCGGTTGAGTTGGGGCATAAAGAAACTCGGACTCAAAATTTGTACATTTGAAGCAGCTGTACTATTATTTCCTCCACCTAAGTCTTCCCAAGAAAGAATACTCAAATTAATCGTTTGTGGATTTCCTGTAAACGTGAAGGAGCGATTGGGTAAAAAACCGCCATTGGCATTTCCTTCCACAGTTGGCCAACTTCCACGCGTAAATTTGTATTCAACGGTTCCCGTCCCTTCAGGAATGGTAATTTGAAAAGCTCCTAAACCATCCGGTTGCATAATGAATGCCGAATTACCTGGAGTCCAATTATTGATGCTTCCGGCCAAATAAATAGTGGCTCCAAGCGGAGTGTTATTGGGTATAGAAGTAATTCTCAATGTTACTTGTGCTTGAAGTAAAAGCGAAGAAATTAAAAAAATGAATAGACTTATATTTCTCATAACTGTAGTAAAATTTCCATGATGCTCAAATTTAATAAATTCGTTCGATTTTTCACTGACTTATACTATTTTTGTGAATAGATAGTTATGATACTGAAACTTAAAATCACAAACATGCAATTTTCGAAACCTATATTCTGGATGTTTATTTTTTCAACTCTAATTTCTTTAGCTCAAGAAAAAACCAATCAATTGGATGAAAATGGAAATAAACAAGGAAGTTGGAAAGGCTTTTATGAGGATACTAAAAACCTTAAATACGAAGGCGAGTTTAAAAACGGAAAAGAAGTTGGCTTGTTTACTTTTTATGACAATACAAAAGTAAAATCAATTGTGGCCACAAGAGATTTTTCGGCCAATGACGGTTCGTGTTACACTATTTTTTACAATGGAAAATTTAAGGTAAGTGAGGGTAAAGTAATCAACAAACAATTTGAAGGCGAATGGAAATACTATCATTTTAAATCGCCTGACATTATGACCATTGAGCATTACAAAGAAGGAAAATTAAATGGAGTACGGAAAGTTTTCTTTACCAATGGTCAATTGGCTGAAGAAACAAATTATAAAAATGGAGTAAAAGAAGGGGCTTCAAAACGGTATGCAGAAAACGGTGTCATTTTAGAAGAAGCCAATTATAAAAATGATGAATACCATGGCATTGTAACGTTTCGCGACGCTACAGGAAAAAGTTATTCCACCGGAGAATATAAAAACGGAAAATCAGTTGGCATTTGGAAGTTTTATGAAAACAACAAATTGGTAAAACAAGAAAACCGTAGCGAAAAGAAAAAAGCCAAACCCAAAACGGCTGCCGGCGAAGCCAAAAGAAAAGTTAAAGCACAGAAACAGTAATTTTAGAAATTCCTACCTTTGCAAAAACTTTTGAAATGAAAAGAGTAGTAGTCGGACTTTCCGGCGGAGTGGATTCTAGTGTTGCGGCGTATTTGTTGAAAGAACAAGGTTACGAAGTTATCGGTTTATTTATGAAAAACTGGCATGATGACTCGGTTACTATTTCAAACGAATGTCCGTGGTTAGAAGATTCCAATGATGCTCTTTTAGTAGCTGAAAAATTAGGCATTCCTTTTCAAACCGTTGATTTAAGTGAACAATACAAAGACCGTATTGTCGATTATATGTTTAAGGAATATGAAAACGGAAGAACACCAAATCCGGACGTGCTTTGCAATCGAGAAATCAAGTTTGATGTTTTTATGAAAATTGCTCTTTCGTTAGGAGCTGATTTTGTTGCCACCGGTCATTATTGCAGAAAAGGAACAATTCAAAATGACGGTAAAGATATCTATCAGTTATTAGCCGGAATCGATGGTAATAAAGATCAATCGTATTTTTTATGTCAATTGTCACAAGAGCAATTGGCAAAAGCATTGTTTCCCATTGGTGAGTTGACAAAACCACAAGTGCGAGAAATTGCCGCTCAACAAGATTTAATTACAGCCGAGAAAAAAGATTCACAAGGGTTATGTTTTATAGGAAAAGTTCGTTTACCTGAATTTTTACAACAACAGTTGCAACCCAAAGAGGGCATTATCATCGAAATCGATAAAAGTGACTCCATTTACAGTCAACCTAAACCTACTTTTGATTCCTTGGAAGAGCAGCTTCAATTTGATGCACAACCCTTGACCTATCTACCGACTATGGGTAAAATAGTTGGAAAACACCAAGGAGCTCATTATTATACTATCGGTCAACGAAAAGGACTGAATGTGGGCGGAACAAAAGAACCCCTTTTTATCATTCATACTGATGTAAAAACCAACACCATATATACCGGTCAAGGTCATGATCATCCAGGATTATATAGAACGACTTTAAAAGTAAATCCAGCGGAAATTCACTGGATAAGAGAAGATTTACGTCTAAATAATGGTGAATCGATGAAGGTCTTAGCCCGAATCAGATACCGTCAAGCGTTGCAAAATGCCACTTTATATCAATTTGAATCAGGATTGTATGTTGTTTTTGATGAACCACAATCAGCCATCACCGAAGGACAATTTGTAGCATGGAATATTGATGATGAATTGGTAGGTTCAGGAGTAATTTCGTAACTTAGTGCCCAAACCAAATCAAAATGAGAAAGTTATACCTATTTTTTTTACTAATCATAGCTCAAATTTCTTTTGCACAAGAAGATGCTTGGGTTTATTTTACTGATAAGCAATCAGTGGATTATTATTTGCAAAACCCAATGGAAATGCTCTCTCAACGAGCATTGGATAGAAGAGCCAATCAAGGTATTTCGCTTGACAGTAAAGATGTTCCGATTACGGCTTCCTATCGACAAGCTATAGAAAATCAAACAGGTATTACTGTTCTGGCTCAATCGAAATGGATGAATTGTTTGCATGTAAGAGGTTCAGTTGAGAACATTCAAGCGTTAACACAATTGCCTTTTGTAGCCGAAGTATTTTTTGCCAATCGAACGTTGAATACTGCAGGACGACAATCTTCAAACAATAAGAGTAGTCAGGTGCAAAAAAATCTGGAAACTGAAGAAAATTTTCTTTACGGAAATTCTTCCAATCAGATTCAAATGTTAAATGGTCATTTGTTGCATCAAAATAATTATACCGGTGCCGGAAAAATTATTGCAGTAATGGACAATGGTTTTCCGGGAGTGAATAACATGTCTCCGTTTCAACGCTTGATGCAAAACAACCAAATTTTGGGAGGCTATGATTTTGTAAACCGTGATGAAAATGTTTATGATGGAGGAACGCATGGCACATTAGTGCTATCTACCATGGGAGGATTTGTAGATAACCAACTGGTTGGAACTGCTCCGGATGCCGGCTATTATTTATTCAAAACTGAGGCAACTGATTATGAAAATCCATTAGAAGAATCGTTGTGGGTAGAAGCGGCTGAAATGGCTGATAGTTTGGGTGTAGACATTATCAATACGTCTTTAGGTTACAGTACTTTTGACAATCCGGCCTATAATTACACGTATGCTGATATGAATGGAGTAACAACCTTTAGCAGTAGAGGTGCTGATATTGCTTTTTCCAGAGGAATGTTCATTGTGACTTCTGCAGGGAATTCGGGCAGTGGTTCATGGTTATACATAGCAACCCCTGCAGATGCTATCAATACACTAACGGTTGGTGCCGTGAATGCTGCCGGAAATTACGCTTCTTTTAGTTCTATTGGTCCATCATCTGATTTACGCATCAAACCTGATGTAGTTGCTCAAGGAGTAAGTTCAATTGTCGCCACGGCATCTGGTACTATTTCTTCCGCAAATGGAACTTCTTTTTCCGGCCCTATAACGGCAGGTTTAGTGGCTTGTTTATGGCAAGCGTTGCCACAAAAAACCAATGCTGAATTATTAAATATCATTCGTGAATCCGCTCACTTGTATCAAAACCCGACCGCTCAATTGGGGTATGGAATTCCTAATTTTAATTTAGCTTTAGAAAATGCACTGTCTTTAGGTGAGGTAAAAACAAATGAAGTATTGGTATATCCTAATCCGGTTGCTGATCAGTTAACGCTAATTTTACCGTCAGAAAATACAAATGCTACTTTTGAGCTTTATAATCAATTAGGGCAGTTAATTTTCCAATCTTCTGTACTTTCAACACAAAAAAATATTGATTTTCAAGCTTTCTCAACCGGAATATATTTTTTTAAAGTTACATTTCAAGGTGAAGAAATACAAGGTAAATTAATCAAAAAGTAAGCTATACACCTTTCATGAATAGAATAACTACACTTTTCAATATACAATATCCGATTATTCAAGGGGGAATGATTTGGAACAGCGGTTACAAATTAGCTAGTGCGGTGAGTAATGCCGGTGGTTTAGGCTTAATTGGTGCCGGTTCGATGTATCCTGATGTTTTGCGTGAACACATTCAGAAATGCAAAAAAGCAACCGATAAACCTTTTGGTGTTAATGTACCGATGTTGTATCCCAACATTGAAGAAATCATGCAAATTATTGTGGAAGAAGGGGTGAAAATTGTCTTCACATCTGCCGGAAACCCTAAAACGTGGACGTCCTTTTTAAAAGAAAATGGAATTACTGTGGTTCACGTAGTGAGTAGTTCTAAATTTGCCTTAAAAGCCCAAGAGGCTGGGGTGGATGCCGTTGTTGCCGAAGGTTTTGAAGCAGGTGGACACAATGGAAGAGAAGAAACTACTACCTTGACATTGATTCCGATGGTGAAAGAAAATATTTCCATCCCTTTAATTGCGGCTGGCGGAATTGCGACCGGAAGAGGAATGTTAGCGGCTATGATTTTGGGTGCCGATGGCATACAAATGGGTAGTCGTTTTGCGGCTTCAGTGGAAAGTTCGGCACATGAAAATTTTAAACAAACCATTATTGATACTAAAGAAGGGGATACGTTAGTTACCTTAAAAGAACTCGCTCCTGTACGTTTGATTAAGAATAAGTTTTTTAACGATTTACAAGAGTTGTATGCAAAATGCCCAACCACCGAAGAAATAAAAGCATTATTAGGACGAGCAAGAGCCAAACGCGGCATGTTTGAAGGCGATTTAGTGGAAGGTGAATTAGAAATCGGACAAATAGCCGGATTGATTCACGATATTAAACCGGTCAAAGAAATTATCGATACGGTAATGCAAGAATTTGAACTGGCAAAAACAGAAGTTTTTACGTTGTAATAAAATCTCAACCTATCTATCTTATCAGATATTAATTTCTACAAGTTTTTTTACACTCTTTTTTTAGAATATTTTCTTCAATATCGGAAGGTTAATCTGTTTAATTGGCAGATTTTGTCATTACTATACAGAATACTATAGATAAACGGTACAAATTTTTTATTTGACATATACATTTAAAAACATTTCTGTACAGAAATATATTATTTTCCGTATAGAAATTTATTAATTTCTGTACAGAAAATTGGTAATTGCTGTACATGTTTTTATAAATAGTTACCGATTAATTTGTTATTTTATCAAGATGAATTATAAAAACTTCTATTAAAGCGTTTCCATTCATTACTGTAAAGGAAGTTAAATGATCAAAATAAAAAAAACCGTTCAATTTAATATTGAACGGTTTACATTTATCTTAATGGAATTTTACAAATGAATCACTTCGCCATATGCATCTGCTACAGCTTCCATAACCGCTTCACTCATGGTTGGGTGAGGGTGGATGGCTTTTAAGATTTCATGCCCAGTTGTTTCTAATTTACGAGCTACTACTGCCTCGGCAATCATGTCGGTAACGCCGGCACCAATCATGTGGCAACCTAACCATTCGCCATATTTGGCATCAAAAATTACTTTTACAAAACCATCCGGAGTACCTGCCGCTTTTGCTTTTCCGGAAGCGGTAAACGGAAATTTACCTACTTTAATTTCGTATCCTTTTTCTTTCGCTTGTTTTTCAGTTAAACCAACGGATGCAATCTCAGGTGTAGCATAGGTACAACCCGGTACATTTCCGTAATCAATTGGTTCAACATGATGTCCGGCAATTTTTTCAACACACAAAATTCCTTCTGCGGATGCTACGTGAGCTAACGCTTGCCCGGGAGTAACATCACCAATGGCATAATATCCGGGAATATTGGTTTGATAGTAATCGTTTACTAAAATTTTATCTCTGTCAGTAGCAATTCCCACTTCCTCTAATCCGATGTTTTCAATATTTGTTTTGATACCTACTGCAGATAACAAAATATCAGCTTCTAACACTTCTTCGCCTTTGGCTGTTTTTACAAATGCTTTTACACCGTTTCCACTAGTGTCAATTCGTTCTACTGAAGAATTGGTCATAATGGAAATTCCTGCTTTCTTCAACGAACGCTCAAATTGTTTTGATACATCTTCATCCTCCACTGGAACAATGTTAGGCATGAACTCTACAATGGTTACTTCCGTTCCCATTGCATTATAAAAACTGGCAAACTCAACACCAATAGCACCAGAACCCACCACAATCATTTTCTTTGGTTGTTCCGGTAAGGTCATGGCTTGACGATAACCAATTACTTTTTTTCCATCTTGCGGAAGATTAGGCAATTCACGTGAACGAGCACCTGTAGCAATGATAATATGATCTGCACTGTATTCTGTTACTTTTCCATCAGCAGATGTAACATCTACTTTTTTACCCGGTTTGATTTTTCCGAAACCTTCAATCACGTCAATTTTATTCTTTTTCATTAGGAATTGAACGCCTTTGCTCATTCCGTCTGCAACACCACGGCTGCGGTTGATTACCGCACCAAAATCTTTGTCAAATTCTTTTACGGTCAATCCGTAATCCGATGCATGTTTTAGGTACTCAAATACTTGAGCAGATTTCAAGAGGGCTTTTGTTGGGATACAACCCCAATTTAAACAAACGCCACCTAAACTTTCTTTTTCAATAACAGCTACTTTAAAGCCTAACTGTGAAGCACGAATGGCTGTTACATAACCACCGGGACCACTACCTAAAACAATAATATCGTATTTCATTATGAAGGGATTTTTCGTAATTAATTGAGTGCGAAAATAAGGATTAATTATGTCTTTTAAAAGTTTTTTTTATTCGGTTGTCTGTTGTCGGTTGTCCGTTGTCTGTTATCCGACAACCGACAACGGACAACGGACAACTATTCATTCACAAACTGTGCGTCATACAAATTTTTATACACGCCATTTTCTTTATTCACCAAATCGGCATGCTTTCCTTGTTCAACAATTTTCCCTTGGTCCATTACAATAATCTTATCCGCATTGATAACCGTGGCCAATCGATGTGCAATAACAATAGAGGTTCTTCCTTTGGTGATTTTTTCAGTGGCTTGTTGAATCAATTCTTCCGAATAGCTATCAATGGAAGAGGTGGCTTCATCCAAAATTAAAATACTCGGATTGCTTACATACGCTCGTAAAAACGCTATCAATTGTCGTTGACCGGAAGAAAGCATAACACCTCTTTCTTTTACATTATAGTCATAACCATTCGGGAGACTCATGATAAAATCATGGACACCAATTTTTTGAGCAGCTATGATAACATCTTCTCGTGAAATAGATGGATTATCTAAAGTGATATTGTTTAAAATGGTATCGGCAAACAAAAATACATCTTGCAAAACGACCGCAATTTGCTTGCGTAAACTTTTTAATTCAAATGTTTTAATGTCTTTCCCATCAATGGATATGGTACCACTCTTAATTTCGTAAAATCGATTCAATAAATTGATAATAGTTGATTTTCCGGCTCCGGTAGAACCCACAATAGCTATGGTTTCACCCGGATTTACTTCTAAATTGATGCCTTTGATAATTTCTTCTCCTTCAATATAGCTGAAATGCACATTTTGAAACGATAATTTACCTTTAAAATGGGGAGCAGTTTCTGTTCCTTCTTGTTGTACTTGGTCTTCAATATCTAAAATATGAAAAACTCGATTAGCAGCAATCATTCCCATTTGCATTTCATTGAATTTATCTGCGATTTGACGTAAAGGGTTGAATAACATTCCAATCAACATGGTATAAGTAAATAAATCTCCAAAAGAAGTAGTAGTATCGCCTTCTACCAAAGATAAACCACCAAAGTAAATTACCAATGCAAGTGTTAGATATGTAACCAAATCCGCAATAGGGAAGAAAATAGAGTTATACCAAACGGTTTTAATCCACGCTTTGTTGTGTTTGTCGTTGATTTCCTTGAATTTTTCATATTCAATTTGCTCACGCGAAAAGAGTTGCACTATTTTCATGCCGGTCACACGTTCTTGAACAAAAGTATTCAAGTTGGCTACTTGAGTTCGCACTTCTTCAAAAGCGACCTTCATTTTCAATTGAAAAATTCGGGTGGCATAAATCAAAATCGGCATGGCTAAAATAGCAATCCAAGAGAGTTTCCAATTCATGAAAAACATGACGATAATTACGGCAACCATTTTCATTAAGTCACTTATAATCATAAATAAACCTTGACTGAAAATCCGTGCAATTGCTTCAATATCGGAAACGGAACGAGTGACCAATTGCCCAACCGGAGAATTATCGTAGTATTTCATTTTGAATCGCAACATGTGTTGAAACAGTTTCACACGAATGTCACGCACAATATCCTGTCCCAACCAATTGGCCCAATAGACAAAATAAAATTGCGAAAGTACCTCCATCAGCAAAATAAACCCCATCAAAAGGATATAGACTAAAAGACCTTCTTTGTCTTGTGTTTGAATATAATCATCCACCGTTTTTTTAAGCAAATAGGGGCGAAGTGCAGCAAAAACAGATAGCCCAATAGCCCAAATAATTACCCCTCTAAACCGCCATTGATAAGGTTTAGTGTAAATTAAAATCCGTTTGAAGAGTTTGGTGTCAAATGCTTTCATTCGGTTGGGTAAGGGTATTTAATTTCGGTTAAATATAATCCGTGAGCCGGCACTGAAAATCCGGCCTGACTACGGTTTTTACTGGCAATGATTTCATGAAGTTGTTCCGGTTCAATTTTTCCTTGACCGATGTTTATCATGGTTCCCACGATGGCTCTTACCATGTTTCGCAAAAAACGATCGGCAGTAATGGTAAATACCAATGCATTACCATTTTGTTGCCAATAAGCGTTTTTTATTTTGCAATTAAAGGTAAACACATCGGTGTTGACTTTTGAAAAACATTCAAAATCGGTGTATTCCTTTAAAATAGATGCTGCTTCATTCATTTTATTAATCGATAACGGATAATGATGGTACCAACTCAACTGATGAATAAAGGCATCTTTTACGGTGTGAATGTGGTACTCATACGTGCGTTCTATGGCATCAAAACGAGCATGAGCTTCATCATGTACAGCAAAAACAGCATAAATCACAATATCTTTTGGTAAAAATGAATTGAGTTTTGGCAGTAAAATGTCTACCTCAATTTGTGCATCAACATCAAAATGAGCAAACATTTCTTTGGCATGCACACCTGCATCGGTACGTCCTGCTGCGACCAGTTCAATTTTTTGTTTAAGCAATAATGATAATCCTTTTTCTAGGGTTTCTTGAACGGAATGGGCATTGGGTTGCGATTGCCATCCATGATAGTTAGTTCCGTTGTATGCTAATTTGATAAAATACCTCATATTTCCATTCGCAAAGATAATTGAATTGAATGGGTTATGAATTGGAATGGATATAATTTTAGGTTAATTTTTACTGATGATGATAGGGTTCATTTCGTAAGATGGTAAATCCTCTATACAATTGTTCGATAAAAAACAACCGTACCATTTGATGCGAAAAAGTCATTTTTGATAGGGAGATTTTCTGCTGAGCATTTTGATATACCGCTTCCGAAAAGCCATATGGTCCGCCAATCACAAAAACCAATGTTTTGAGGCCTGCATTCATTTTCTTTTGTAATTCTTCCGAAAACTCAACACTACTGAACGATTTCCCGTTTTCATCTAACAAAATTAAAAAATCAGTTGGCGAGAGCTTTTGCATAATCAATTCGCCTTCTTTTTCCTTCTGTTGTTGCTCACTCAAGTTTTTCGCATTTTTAATATCGGGAATAATTTCCAATTCAAATTTAATGTAAAACGACAATCGCTTTTGGTATTCGTCCATCAACGCTTGTAGATTTTTATGATCCGTTTTACCTATGGCGATTAGTTTGATATTCATGGTATTCTTTTGATGCAAAGTTATTTTATTTTTGATGAAGAAATTATTTTACGTTTAAAATAAAATTCTTGGTCATTTGGACTATAATCCTATATTATCGCTTACTTTTGCATCGCAGACCGCCTTATCGCTTTCAGTAATGAAAGAGGAAAGTCCGGACACCACAGAGTAGCATAACGGGTAACGCCCGTCGCTCGTTGAAAGACGAGAAGGACCAGTGCAACAGAAAGGATGTACAGTTCGGCTGTAGTGAAATCAGGTAAACTCTATGCGGTGAAATGCCATGTATATCAACGTTCCGCTTTGGCGGATAAGGGCTACTCGTTCGATGTTGAAGGGTAGGCAGCTCGATTCAATAGGTAACTGTTGAACTAGATAAATGATAAGGGTTCGCTACGGCGAATACAGAATCCGGCTTATAGGTCTGCTTTTTTTGGTGATGGATGATAGGAGATAGGTAATGGGTGATAGGTAATGGGTAAGTGGCAATGGGTTGTTCAACATTCGTTAATCAACATTCGTTAATCCTCTTCATCAGTATCCCATTCAAAAAATGAAAAAACAGAGCCACCGTAATTTTTTTGAAAAGAATAGTGATGTAATTGCTCTAATTTGGTATGCTTGGAATGTTCTACAATCAACAT
>JAFLBT010000074.1 GCA_017302935.1 Flavobacteriales bacterium
AAAAGACATCCAAGCAGATGATTTATCATCACAAAAAATCGGAGAACGTTATCCAGCAGGCGTATACAATGCAATTGTTACCCAAGGAGACGAAACCCGCGTGATTCGTGTGGTGAAACGATAATTTTTAAGGTACTGAGGGGCTAAGGTTCTGAGGTACTAAGTCAACAAATTAAACCTCTGAGCAATCGGAGGTTTTTTTTACTGAATTGATAAGTTAATTCTTCGTTCTAACATAACTGCTTCTAATGACGAATAAGTTTATATTTATTTATAGCAGGTTCGTTGAAAAACAGATAAACACCTTTTATATCTATAAATTTGCATCATAAATTTAACAAATTATATTTGTTTTTTGTTATATAATGCGGAGCGTTTAAACAGTTTTTATTTTGAAATATTATTTAATTCTGGACCATATTTCTGTTCTACCAAAAAGTGATAGTCCGATAAACCCTCTAATATTGATTTTATCTTTGTTTTTCATGGTAATTTTACAGGAGTAGGTTTTGCCTTCTCTCGGGTCGTATATTGTTCCATTTTCCCAAGTTGAATGGCCATCAAACATAAAATGATTTAAAATGACTAATCCAATCAAATCACGGTTTCTGAGTTTTGCATCCGGATTTTTGGTATCTTTTTTTTGGTCACCTGTTCCCCAGATAACTTTGCCATAGTATTTGTTTTCTTGTTTAAAGATTTGAAATTTCGCATCTTTTTTTTCATTTATCCATTCACCAATAATTGCATCCGAATTCGTTTGTGCCAGAGCTGTTGAAGTTATTCCGACAAACAGAAATAATAGTAAGAAAAGTTTTTTGCTCCTCATTTTTAATTTTTGTATTTATATTTCAATGGTCTAAAATACTACTTTTTTCTGTTTTTATAGTGTACATTTTTTGGACAACTTATATTATGAAAGCAATAAATTTCTTTTACCAACCGTTATTATGATACTATTTTCTTCATCAATAATAATTAGCATGAGTTCAACAACATCCGATTTTTTTCAAAAGGTTATACTTTTTTTTGTGTTGGTATTTCATTTGAGTGCAAGTGCTTGCAGCGGCTATAAAATCACCAAAAACGGAAAAACATTTTTTGGTAGTAATGAAGATGCTTGGCGATTAACGCCTCATTTATGGTTTGAAACGGCTAAAACAGCTGATACTTATGGTGCGGCGTTCACCGGTTCGCGTTTTGATGGAAAGTATGGCTATGCTCCTCAAACCGGCATGAATGAAATGGGATTGGCATTTGAGCGATTGGCTTCTTATCATCCAGTTCAAAAAGTAACTGGAAATAAAAAACCGATTACGGAGCCCACCAATTTTTTAAAAGAAGTCTTAAAACGATGTAAAACCGTTGAAGAAGTCAAAGCTTTTTACAGTCAATATGACCACAGTTATTTTATTGAAGATGTTTTTATTTATGTAGATTCTACCGGAAAATATCTAATTGTAGAACCCTATCAATTGACTATCGGGAACGAACCAACCTATGTAATTGCTAATTTTTGTCCGTCTATTACCGATAAAGAAAAAGCATTTCGAATGGACAGGTACCGCAATGGCGTGGAGTTTATTGAAAAGGAATATGAAGCCTCTTTTGCCTATTGCCGAGAATTATCAAAAGCCATGCACGTTTCCAGACCCAAAATTGGGGATGGAACACTTTTAACCTCCAATTGGAATTTGAATGATCTTACGTTTCAATTGTTTTTCTATCACGATTATGAGTATTCTTTATCATACGATTTAAAAACTGAATTGGCTAAAGGTGATCATATCTTAGCTTTGCATGAATTATTTCCACCTAACAAGGAGTTTAAGCAGTTGGCTACCTATCAGATTCCACAAAACAATATGAAAATCGGGTTGATGTTGGTTGGTTTTGGTGGCTTGTTTTTTGTGACGGCTTTGTTTTTTTTGGTACAAATGATAGTAAAAAAAGCAGTTATTCAGTTTCGTTTTTTACCTTTAGTGTTGGTTTTATTAGGATTACTTTTTACGTATTACATGTTTGTGTTGGTTACCAACATGTCGATTTTTTATTTTCCTTCGCCTTATCAGGATGCAACGCGTTGGACGGTTACCATAACCTCTTATTTGCCTTATTTGATAGTATTGTTGATTTTACCTTTTTGGTACATTACTTTCCAATTATTTAGGCAATCCAATTGGGGAAAATGGTCTATTGGTTTGGTGACTCTGAATCTTCTGGCGTATACGGTTTTGATTGGATTTTTTGTGTACTGGCAGTTTTACTTTTTTTAGGATAAATTATATGCATAAAAAAAAGACTATTCCGAAGAATAGCCTTTTCCAAAAATAAAAAATCAGCCTACAATACCAATCTAAATGAACCACTGGTTACGTTTTTTGTTCCGCCGGAACAATCATCGCCATCCCTAATTTCTTTTCCTTTAAAGTTGAACGTCCCTTCTATTTTTGTGTTGTCAATTGCTGTGATTTCAAGCGTACCATTAGAGTCGCTACAAATAGATGAATTGTAAGTAGTGGTAACCATAGTACTCGTATTGATGTCAATTAAGGTTAAACTGCCCACATAATTTTCATTGTTCTCATTGTGCATGTCATAGGTGCCAACCTCTAAAGAGCCATCATTTGCATAGAGTTGAATGCCTACTGATTTACCATTAATATCAAAACCTTGAAGTACTAAATTTCCTCCATTATACCCTCCATTGGCAAATTCACCTTGAGCTAACATATTGGTGCCACCGATGTTTGCTTTAACGAAAGTTCCTGTGCTTGGACCGCTAAATCCATTTCCTCCTCCGTCGCTATCGCTGCTGCAAGAGAAGAAAGTAGTTGTTAGGGCTAATCCTAACATAAACATTGCTTTTTGTAGATTTTTCATTTTTTATTGATTTAAAAGTTATAGGGCAAAGTTGTGGGATTTTCATATTTCTTACCATACGTAGAAATACGTATATTGATAAAAATGAAAATTAGGGTATCAAATGTTGTTTCTTTTATTATAATATCGTAATATTGCAATATAATAATGAAATAATATGGGAGCATCAAAAACAGCATCCTTTTCGGTGGAGCAAAATGAAATGTCCAATTTGTTCAAAGCCCTGGCTCATCCGGCCAGAATTGCTATTGTAGATTATTTATTGTCGGTAGATACGTGTATTTGTGGCGATATAGTTGAGGTTTTGCCTTTGGCTCAGCCCACGGTTTCACAGCATTTAAAAGAACTCAAAAATGCCAATATTATCAAAGGTACGATTGAAGGAACGGCCATATGCTATTGCCTTAATCCGGAAACGATTGATAAAATAGAACATCATTTTGGTTCGATTCGTCAAAAGTTGAAGAATAAATGTTGTTAGCCCATCACTAGTTACTAATCACTAATTACTTAGAAAATGAAACTATCAGAAATTAAAATAGCCTTACAAAAATTATCCACCATTGCTTTTCAATTGCCTGATGGAGAAATGGTTCCCGGTCATTTTCATGTGACGGAAGTGGGAAAAGTTACGAAACATTTTATCGATTGTGGTGGAACAGTTCGTTCAGAGGAAGTTGTTAATTTTCAACTTTGGGAAGCGAATGATTATGATCATCGTTTGCATCCTGAGAAACTGTTGCATATTATTGAATTATCCGAAAAAACATTAAATCTGCCCGATGCAGCCATTGAGGTGGAATACCAAATGGCAGCCACTATCGGTAAATTTGATTTGGATTTTGACGAAACTAATTTCTTATTGACTTCCAAACTAACCGATTGTTTAGCGAAAGACAAATGTGGTATTCCACCCGAAAAATTAAAAGTGAAAGTAGGCGAGTGGAAACCGAAGGCAACTACGTCTTGTTCACCTGATTCAGGGTGTTGTTAGTATAAATCAAAAGAATCGAAAGAATCGAAAGAATCAAGAGAATCAAAAGAATCAAAAGAATCAAAAGAATCGAAAGAATTGAAAGAATCGAAAGAATCGAAAAAATCAAAAGAATCGAAAGAATCGAAAGAATCGAAAAATCTAAAAAATCAAAATAAATCCTTTGTGAACTTAGTGCCTTCTTTGTGTGCTTCGTGGTTATAATAATAAAAATATATGTTTGAAAATTTATCAAATACAATCGAATCTATTGCTAAAATGGCTGTTCCAAACGAACGAAAAGCAGTTTTGCAACCTTTAGTAGATTACCTTCAAAACAAAGTGAATCGTAACGACGAAATTCGATTGAATTTTATTTGTACCCACAACTCCCGGAGAAGTCATTTGTCGCAAATTTGGGCACAAACGATGGCGTTTCATTTTGGGATAAAGAATGTTTTTTGTTATTCCGGTGGTACGGAAGCTACGGCGATGTTTTCGAAAGTAGCCGAAACATTAGTGCATCAAGGATTTGACATTCAAAAATTGAGTGAAACCGAAAATCCGGTTTATGCCGTAAAATTTGATGAAAATCAGCATTCGATTATTTGTTTTTCCAAAGCCTATTTTGATGATTTTAATCCGAAAAGTGCGTTTGGAGCGATTATGACTTGCAACAATGCCGACGAAGGTTGTCCGATGGTTTTGGGAGCAGAAGCCCGATTTCCCATCAAATATGATGACCCAAAAGCTTATGACGGAACGGAACTCATGAATGAAAAATATGCCGAACGCAGTTTGCAAATTGCGAGTGAACTCTATTTTGTTTTTTCTCAAATCAAAAAATAATATGTCAGTTACGAATTGTTCACCCGCAGTTAATCGAAAAAAGTTAGGTTTTTTAGACCGTTTTTTAACCCTTTGGATATTTTTGGCGATGTTAATTGGAGTTGGAATAGGGTATTTTATTCCCGAATCTTCCGGATTTATCCATTCTTTTTCTTCGGGAACGACCAATATTCCTTTGGCTATCGGATTGATTTTGATGATGTATCCGCCTTTGGCTAAGGTGAATTACAGTAAAATGGGAGAAGTATTTCAGAATACTAAAGTTTTGGGTGCTTCTTTAGTGTTGAATTGGGTAATTGGGCCCGTTTTGATGTTTTTCTTGGCATTACTTTTTTTGAATGGTTATCCGGAATACATGATAGGCGTTATTTTGATTGGATTAGCTCGATGCATTGCCATGGTAGTCGTTTGGAATGATTTAGCCGATGGAAACCGAGAATACGCCGCCGGATTGATTGCATTGAACAGTATTTTTCAAGTATTGTTGTATAGTGTTTACGCCTATCTTTTTATCACGGTTTTGCCACCCTATTTTGGGTTTGAAGGTTCCATTATTGATATTCGCATCGGACAAATAGCGGAGAGTGTTGGGATTTATTTGGGTATTCCGTTTGCGTTGGGCTTTTTGAGTCGGTATGTATTGATTAAGATAAAAGGTGAAGACTGGTTTCAAACAAATTATGTTCCGATTATTTCACCTATCACGTTGATTGCTTTGTTGTTTACGATTGTCTTGATGTTTAGTTTGAAAGGGGAGTTGATTGTTCACATTCCTTCGGATGTTGTCCGTATTGCAATTCCGTTAGTGATTTATTTTGCGGTGATGTTTGTAGTCAGTTTTTTCATTGGAAAATATTTTGGAGCCGATTATTCCAAAGCTACCTCCATTGCTTTTACAGCAACCGGTAATAATTTTGAATTGGCTATAGCGGTGGCTATTGGTGTTTTTGGTATCAACAGCGGACAAGCCTTTGCGGGAGTTATTGGTCCGTTGGTGGAGGTACCGGCTTTGATTGCGTTGGTGAATTTAGCATTTTGGTTTCGGAAGAAGTTGTATAGTAATGCCGAACATCAAAAATCTTTAGCGAATTAAAATTCAATTCAATAAATTTTTATCTTTGGGTCAAAAGACATTTTATGGCAACCAATAAAACTACAGCAACCCAAGTTAGTGTCACCGATTTTATTCATTCATTTGTCGATAATGATCAAAAGAAGGCCGATAGTTTTCGGCTTATTGAATTGATGCAGGAATGGTCGGGTTTTGAACCGAAAATGTGGGGACCAACCATTATTGGTTTTGGCAGTTATCATTACAAATATGCCAGCGGTCACGAAGGTGATGCTCCCATGCTTGGTTTTTCTCCCCGTAAGGCGGAATTTTCATTGTATGTTTACTCTCCCAGAGAGGACAACAAACATTTGTTGGATAATTTTGGGAAATATAAAATGGGGAAAGCGTGTATTTATATCAAAAAACTAGCGGATATTGATATTTCCGTTTTGGAAGCCATGTGTCGCGATTCGATTGCGTATTTGGAAGAACATCACGAGTGTAGTTGTCACAAAAAATAATTTCATTTATTTACTATAATGACTGAATCAGCACGAACCTCATTTATATCCGTTTTGGAAGAACGATTCATTTTAAATCAACATTTGCATAGTGGTGTATCTTGGAATGATGTAAAAGCAAAGTTGCTGAATCAACCGGATAAATTGGAAGTATTGTACCAGATGGAAGCGAGTGGAGGCGAACCGGATGTGGTTTTTTTTAAAAGTAAGCCGAATTCAATATTCTTTTGTGATTGCTCTAAAGAAAGTCCCGTTGGTAGAAGAAGTTTGTGTTATGATGAAGCAGCATGGCATTCTAGAAAAGAAAATAAGCCCAAGGCAAGTGTTGAGTTGATGTGTCAACAAATGAAAATAGAATTATTAACTGAGCAAGATTATACAGAATTGCAAGCGTTCGCTTCATTTGATTTGAAAACTTCGAGCTGGTTGTCCACACCCATTTCAATTAGGGAAAAAGGAGGAGCTATTTTTGGCGATAATCGATTTGGTAGAGTTTTTATCTATCATAACGGAGCAGAGTCTTATTATGCAGCCAGAGGATTCAGAGGAAAATTAGAGATTTAATTTTGTATGTATGATTTTGGTAGTTGCAAAAGGTATAGTCATTCTGTTTGCTATTGTTTTCCTATTGGCCGGAGGAATCATGTTGATTCGACCATTACTTTTTCGTAGTTGGATAGCCAAAGCCGGAAGTACACCATTGATTAACTATGGTGAAATTACCATTCGGTTGATTCCCGCTATGGCGATGGTGTATGTGGCTCCCGAAACTAAATTGCCTCTGTTTTTCCAACTTTTTGGATGGATTATGATAGTTACTTCGTTGGTTTTGTATGTCACTCCCCGAAAAGCACACCATCAACTTTCGTTGGGTTTTGCAGAAAAGTTAAAGCCGGTTTATCTTCAATGTATTGCTCCTTTAGCTTTTTTGATTGGGATGGGAATGATATATCTATTATTTTAGGTATTTAATTGCCGGCAAACGGTGAACCAAAAATGCCCACTGCCAATTCAGCCCAAACTAAAAATAATACAAACAAAATAAAACCACAGAGTAGAAGTCGTATTTGTGTTGACCGAATGGTTCTCAACACGAATTCAATAGCTAAACCGGTTCCAAGCAATAAAATACCTGCTACTATAAAATCAGAAATTGTCCATTTTACTTCGTCTGTAAATTGCATCGCTATCATAGGGATGAGTAAAAGTAGAGCTATTATACTAATGAAGATTATCACTCTTTGGTTTGGTGTGATTGTAGATAGTTTCGTTTTCATGACATGATTTATTTGATTGACTTTGCAAAGGTAAATAAAGAACTTTGAATTACAAAGTAAAAATAAAAATTATAAACTCATTATAAGATGAATGTTTTTATTTCAATTTATCAAATATATAGCCACCTTTTACAGCACCCCACACTTGTTTGCCGTCTTTGTCAAACCCTTGGTCCCATGAAAGAATTTGGTTGGGTGTTACGGTAACTTTAGAGGTAGCATAAGAAGCTCCTCTCAATTCACTCGGACAAGTTTTTTCTCCCGTTTGACCGATGAACGTGCCGTCAGATTGTTTTGTTAAGATTACTTCACAACCCGGTTTTAGTTCTATATCGGACTCCGCTAAGTTATCAAATGCTTCAGGTGTTTTCCACTTACCAATCCACTCTTTTTCGTTTTTGAGGGTGTAAATTTCGCTGATGAATTCGTTGTTGCGTTGCGATATTTTGTAAATACGCACCCGATATGGACTGTCTTGTTTTTCAAACATGGCTTGTTCCACATACAGGTAATGGCCTTTCTTTTTCCAAATCGGAGTCATGCGAAGGGAAATATTGAAATATTCTTTGTCGTCCATCGATTGCTTTTCAGAAGAATAGGTACCTTGCATATAGGCAACTAACTGTTCTAAATCGCTATTTTTTTGTTGTCCGGGTTTACATCCGAGAAGAAGAAAAAGAAAAAATAGTGTGAAAATTTTATAGTTCATTTTTGGTTTCAGGTTTCAGGTTGATGGCGTTTTTTATTTTCAAAGAAAAAGAAAATTTCTCAAATTTTTCAAATCGGTGTTCCAAAAATGATTGATTTATATCATTTCGCAATATTGCGAATCATTCCACCAAATATAAAAAAATGAAAAGGAACCAAAGTATACCAATACAATCTGCCGAAAAGTCCTCTGGGACGAAAGGTAGCAATTTGGTGTAGAACATTTTTTTCATCAATTCTAAATTCCAGCCATGCTTCGCCGGGGAGTCGCATTTCAGCGAATAAGAGTAATCGTTTTTCTTCTTTGTTGGCTAAAATCACCCGCCAAAAGTCGAGTGAATCACCATTGTCCAAATGGGTGGGGTGGGTTCTTCCTCTTCGCAACCCAACGCCACCTACTAGTTTATCGATAAATCCTCGTAATTGCCACATCCAGTTGCCATAATACCAGCCTTTGGTGCCACCAATGGTCCAAATATTTTCGAGTACTTTTTCCGGATTTTCTATTTTTAATTTTTGGTTATCTTTTAAACAACCGTAGGTAGGAACTTGGATAAATTCTGATAAGTTATGGTGAAATTCGCTACTCACTAAGCTGTCTTTCCAACTTGAAATGACCAAGTTTTGTTCGATTTTAATGAAGGCTAATTTGATAGCATCGGTATAGGAAATAGGTTTGATGCCCAACATTTTTTGCAAACGGTTGTCATTACAAACGACTTCCATTTTCATACTGTCTACCAAGTTCATCGCTAACTTGTAGGAAGTTGAAGTCACAAAATACAACCAATAAGAAGATAATTTTGGGGTCATGACCGGAACGGTAAAAATCCAATTTTTGAATCCTCGGGTTTTGGCATACAATTGCATCATTTGTTTATAGGTGAGCACATTGGGTCCGCCAATATCAAACGATTCATTGTAACACTCTTCTTTCAGTAACACGCCTATCAGGTACTGAATGACATCCCGAATGGCTATAGGCTGCGTTTTGGTGAGTACCCATTTAGGCGTAATCATCACGGGTAATTTTTCACATAAATCCCGAATGATTTCAAAGGAAGAACTACCGGAGCCTACTATGATTCCGGCACGAAGTACAGTGACATTATTGTTTCCTTGGTATAAAATATCTTCTACATTTTTACGGGATTGTAAGTGTTTGGAAAGGGTATTATTGTTGACAATACCGCTCAGGTAAATTACTTGTTTTACACCGATATGCTTCATGTAGCGATTGAAATTTTCGGCGGCTTTTGCTTCCATTGAATCAAATACTTCGGTGGAGGCTGACATGGAGTGAATCAAGTAATACGCTACATCAACGTTTTTGGGTGTATTTTCGAATGACACTTCTTCTAAAAAATCGACTTCCCAGATGGTAATCGAGTCCAAGGTTGTTTTGTCTAATCCCAAACGGTTTTTATCTCTAACGGCACAAATGATTTCGTGGTTTTGCGATAATAATTCCGGAAGGAGTCTTCTACCTACATAACCATTTGCCCCTGTAAGCAGTATTTTCATCTTGCTTTTTTTTCTAAAGGTAATCAGAAAAGCAATTGAACACTCGTTAAATTTGTTTAAAGATGTTGACGATGGAACTACTAATATATTGCACGCCAATCGCAATTACAATAAAGCCAATAATT
Source organism: Flavobacteriales bacterium (assembly GCA_017302935.1). Classification (GTDB taxonomy): domain Bacteria; phylum Bacteroidota; class Bacteroidia; order Flavobacteriales; family Flavobacteriaceae; genus Flavobacterium. Next base: position 9,915 of record JAFLBT010000074.1, read on the forward strand.
CTGGAAATCGCAACAATTCCGGAAGCTCCTAAAATTCTGGAAAGATAGTGAGCACTTTTTAGGATAAAATAAATCACAATGGCTACTGCAAAAATGGAAATTACAGCAATTATTTTTTCGCTGATTTTGGTATAATCTTGATAAAAGGCAATTAAAAGGGAAATGGAACCGGGTCCAGCCAACATCGGAATGGCCAATGGAGTCAGAGCAATTTGGTTGCGTGTTTGAGCATCGCTTTCTACTTTTTTGTTCACTCCACGGGTTTTATTGAAGTTTCCGGTGAGCAATGAAAATCCGGAACTTACAATGATTAAACCACCGGCAATACGAAGGGCGTCGATGCTTATGCCAAAAAATTTCAAGACATATTCCCCGATAAAAAAAGAAATGATTAATATGATGAAGACATTTAAAGCGGTTAAGAGTGAAACTCTAGAACGTTCGGCTTTCGTATAATCTTGGGTTAATCCCACAAAAATAGGAACAGCTCCCAACGGATTAAGTACAGAAAATAAAGCTGCGAATATATAAATGAATAATTCCATCTTTTTTTTACAAAGGTATTTAAAAAGTTTTGAATGGAAGTTATGCTAATAATAACTCAATTTTAGGAAATTTCAACAAAGTTATCCGGTTTGCTTTTTAGTTGAAAATCCATTATTTTTTCAACAAAACGATGAATAGTTTTATGGGTTGGCAGTGCTTCAAAACTGACAAAATGTTGGTCAATGTGCAAAGTAAAGCTGTTACCCGGTTTAAAAATGACCAATTTATAGTAAGGAATAACCAATGCATACGTTTCTAAACGCGTATTGAACCGAAAAAGAATTCCGTTTGGGCGAAGCTCAATATTGCCATAGTTTCGATGATTGTCTCGGTTCAGAAGTTTTTCGATTTCATTACTTGCTTTCACAATATCTAATCGGGGGGAACCAATTCCTTTCAATTTAAAATTGTCTAATAATCCATAAGGTTTTCCAACTAAATCATTAATTTGAGAGATGATTTTTTTGTCGTTGTGGGTAGTATTGAGTAGCATAATAATTTGTCAATTCGTCAATTCGTCAATTCGTCAATTCGTCAATTCGTCAATTCGTCAATTCGTCAATTCGTCAATTCGTCAATTCGTCAATTCGTCAATTCGTCAATTCGTCAATTCGTCAATTCGTCAATTAAATAATTGAATTAGTAAAGATAAGACAATGTTTAATTTTTTTTTCATGCTTTAATAAAGGTTTAAGAGTTGTTTTAACTCCTTTTTAAATCATTATCTTTGCTACCTAGATTATTCAAATGAAAAAAACTTTAGTTATTGGAGCTTCCACCAATCCGGAAAGATATTCTTTCATGGCCATCAACAGTTTGCTTAAAAAGGAACACGCGGTGGTTGCCATTGGACAGAAAATAGGTGAAGTAGGGGGAGTAAAAATCCAAACGAAACAAATTCCGTTTAAAAATATTCATACCGTAACGTTATATTTGAATCCGAAGGGTCAACGAGACTATTACAATTACATTGTCGGGTTACAACCCAAACGTGTTATTTTTAACCCCGGAACAGAAAATCCTGAGTTTTATGCTTTGTTGGGGATTAATAATATACAAGTGGAGGTGGCTTGTACGTTGGTTTTACTTTCTACGAATCAGTATTAGCGGTTGACTGTTGACTGTTGACTGTTGTTGGTTGTTGGTTGTCTGTTGTCTGCCAACTGTGACTGAAAACTGCGACTTATCTTCTTTGCATGAGCATTAATCCTATAAAAGTTAATAAACCATTTACGATTAAGATTTCAAATCCGAATTCAAATCCGAACCAAGCCTTGCTATATAGGTTGAGTACAACAGATGAAATGACAGCAAAAATGGCAACAATGGGTACCCATTTATCTTTTACCTTCCATTTCGTAAATAATCCAAAACTGTAGAGACCGAGTAGTGGGCCGTAAGTGAATCCGGCGAATTTCAGTACTTTGTCAATGATACTCGCATCTTCTACAAAATATTTAAAACTAAGAATGACGATGACAGAAACCGCAACAAACATTTTGTGAATTTGTTTGCGGATGATAACTTGTTTTACGGAATCATATTTCTTCTCAATTTCCAAAATATCAATGCTAAAGGATGTGGTAAGCGAAGTCAACGCACTATCCGCACTTGAATAAGCCGCTGCAATTAGTCCTAAAATAAAGAAAAATGCCACGCCAACGCCTAAATATTCATTGGCTAGTATAGGGAAGAGCTGGTCTTTGTGAGCGTCGATATTGTATTTTAGTGCATATTCGGTGAACAATAATCCCATGACTAAGAATAGAAAATTCACAAACGTAAGTACGATGGTAAACCAAAACATGTTCTTCTGAGCATCTTTTAAACTGCGGCAGGTGAGGTTTTTTTGCATCATATCTTGGTCGAGACCGGTCATGACAATGGCAATAAAAGCTCCGGATAAAAATTGTTTCCAGAAATAATTAGGTGAGCTGATGTCTTCAAAAAAGAAGGTTTTCGAAAAATCGCTTTCCGCAATAAATCCTGAAATATTCGTACTATTTAATCCTAAATCCTGAGAAACCGTTACGATACAAAATACCACGGCAATCAGCATAAACAGTGTTTGTAATGTGTCTGTCCAAATGATGGTTTTTATACCGGATTTGTTGGTATAGACCCAAATAAGTAAAATGGTAACGGAAACGGTTATCCAATAGGGTACATTGAGTTTGTCAAAAACGAGAGTTTGTAGCACATCGGCCACCAGCATTAATCGTAAATTAGACCCAACTGTTCTGGAAATGATAAAAAACCATGCTCCGGTTTTATAAGCATTTTTGCCGAATCGGTCTCCGAGATAGGTATAAATAGAAGTAAGATTCAGACGATAATAAAGCGGTAATAGTACAGTTCCAATGACAAAATAACCCACAATATAACCGAGTACCAATTGAAAATACACAAATTGAGACGCTTCTACTTTTCCGGGAACGGAAATAAAGGTAACACCGGATAGTGATGCTCCAATCATTCCAAAGGCAACCAAATACCAAGGAGAGTTTTTGTTGGCTTTAAAAAAGGCATCGTTTCCTTCGTCTTTTCGGCTGATAACAAACGAAATAAGAATGAGTAAACTAAAATAACAAAGGATCAGAAGTACTATTGATAAAGGTTCCATGTTGACAATTTTAAGGCTGCAAAGTACAAAAATCCATTTAATTGAAATTTGAAAATAAACGAATAAACTTTATTTTCTGAAGTCTTAAAGTTGACGTAAAACATGTATTTTTGCCCTTATGGAATTTTCGTCAAAATTGTTAGAAAAAGCGGTTAATGAGATGGCTCAATTGCCTGGAATAGGTAAGCGAACAGCCTTGCGACTGGTTTTACATTTACTAAAGCAACCGGCAGAACAAACTACATTTTTATCAGAGGCATTACTTTTGATGCGAAATGAAATCAAAACGTGTGTGAGTTGCCATAATATTTCTGATGTAGAAGTTTGTGAAATTTGTGCCAATGAAAAACGAAATCATCGATTGATATGTGTGGTTGAAGATGTAAGAGACGTGATGGCGATTGAAAATACCGGACAATTTAAAGGGATTTATCATGTGTTGGGAGGGAAAATTTCGCCTATAGATGGTATTGGTCCCGGACAATTAACTATTGCATCGTTGGTTGAAAAAGTACGTTTAGGAAAAGTTACGGAAATTATCTTTGCGTTAAGTTCAACAATGGAGGGTGATACGACAAATTTTTACATTTATAAGCAAATCAAAGAATTTGACGTAAAGACATCTGCCATTGCAAGAGGAATTTCGGTGGGTGATGAATTAGAATATGCTGATGAGGTTACGTTGGGTAGAAGTATTGTAAATCGAATCCCATTTGAGAATACGATGAAAAGTAGCTAATTATACCGTGCATTATTTTGTTATTGGAATAGAAAAACTATCTTTGTTTGCTAAAATTTTAAGAATGAAAATGTTCAG
>JAFLBT010000075.1 GCA_017302935.1 Flavobacteriales bacterium
CTGCTGTATCAGACGAAGAAATTTATCCGAGATATTCACCGTTAAGTTGGGGCTGTCCCGCTGTTTCTGATGAATTCATGACAGTTTTAGATGAAAAATTAAAACAAGTTGAAAAACCGGTGTTGTTGTGGATTGTAGAATGATTACATCCATGAAAATTTCTCCTGAATGATTTGATTTTTGTGAATTGTCAAATAATTTGTAAATGCTTTGGCAACCGGAGAAAGATTTTTTTGTTTCATCCAAATGAGTTGCCAAGTCGATTTTAGCGGCAAACCTTTGATGGGAATAATGTGTAAATCGCCATTATTTAATTCATTTTTGATACCGATTAGCGGCATAATTGAACATCCTAATCCGGCTATTAATGCTTGTTTTACCGCTTCATTTGACGTTAATTCCATTTTTTTAGTCAATTGAAGTTTATTGTTTTCCAAAAAACGTTCCATTACTTGACGAGTGCCGGAACCTTTTTCACGGTAAATAATCGGGATATCTTGAAGAATGGATTTATCATTTTTTTCATTGGAATAAATAAATTCATTATTTCCTACAAAGTATAATTTGTTTTCCATTAAATCAATTTTGTCAATTTCCAAATTATCGGGAAGTAAGGAAACCAAAGCAAAATCAACTTCATTGCTTTGCAAACTTTCAATTACTTTGGCTTTATTTGTAACATCTAATTCTAATTCAACTGCTTTATTTTCTTTTAAAAAATCAGCAATAAAGTAAGGAATTACATATTTTCCGGTGGAAACAACAGAAATTTTTAACCTTCCCGAAAGTTGACCTTTATAAGCTAAAGTTTTGTAATTAATTTCTTGAATTTGATGTACAATTTTTTCTGCGGTTTCTGCAATTTCTTTTCCAAAATCGGTAACATATAATTGACGACCAATTACTTCTGTAAGCGGAATGTCAAATTGGTCCTGAAACTTTTTCAACTGAATGGAAACAGCAGGTTGAGTGAGGTGTAATACTTCTGATGCTTTCGTAATACTTTTTGTTTCTACGATTTTCAAAAAGATAATCAATTGATGTAAAGTATAATTCATAAATATTTTTTATGTATCGCATTACAAATATAAATAAAAATATATGGAATTAATTTTAAAACTTTGCAAAAAAATAAAATCATGGTTAAGAAATATTACAAATTTTGGTTGTTTTTATGTTTTGTTTGGTTACTCACAAGCTTTTGTTTGACAATTGTAAATTATGATAATATTGAATTTAAAATGAGTACCGGAATTGCGATTTTAGTGACCTTATTATTATTAAAAGAATTAAATTTAAAAGTAAATTGATATGAAAAAGGAGTTAACATTCGATTTGATTAATGGTAATTTTTTACCTGAAGATGCTAAATCAGTTTTATTGAATTTGGTAAAATACAAAATCAGTTATCATGAATTAGAATTGTTTAGTGCTGCTGAACGATTTGGAAAAGATTTACCGCATTCCAAAACTAGAATCTCTCAATTAAAACATTCGATGGCGGATATTGAGCATTTTTTTAATGCCATAGAGAAAAACGAAATCACAATTTCAATTTCTGCCAAAGTAGAAGTGGTTTGCAAAGAAAAAAACCAACTAAATGAATTGGTTTCAAGATAGAAAATTAATCATTGCAACAAAGCATCAAAAAGAGAAAGCCATTGAACCATTAGTTGAACAATTGGGTGTTCAAGTTTTTGTTCCTACAGATTTTGACTCAGATCAATTTGGTACGTTCTCAGGAGAAATTAATCGGCAAAAATCGGCCTATGAAACGGTAAAAGATAAATGTCTTTATGCTATGAATCAAAACAATTTTGATTTAGGAATCGCTTCAGAAGGTTCTTTTGGTCCTCATCCAACCTTGTTTTTCGCTCATGCTGATGATGAATTGTTGGTATTAATTGACAAAAAGAACAAGTTAGAAATTGTTGCTCGTGAAATAAGTTTAGAAACAAATTTCAATGCAGAAACCATTTCTTCATCGGGCGATTTGGAAGAATTTGCCAAAAAAGCTATGTTTCCATCTCACGGCTTAATCTTGAAAGATGCTGAAAAGAATTTTTCTACTGTTATTAAAGATATTGATACTTGGAAAGATTTGATGACTCATTTTCTCGCTTTGAAAAGTCATTTTGGGAGTGTATATGTGGAAACAGATATGCGAGCCCATCGTAATCCTACACGATTGAATGTGATTAAAAAGGCAACAGAAAAACTACTGGAAAAAATCAATTCATTTTGTCCTAATTGTCAAACACCGGGTTATGATGTGGAAGAAGTAATTAAAGGTTTACGCTGCGAATGGTGTCATTCGCCTACATCATCCACACTAGCTTACCGATATGAATGTAAAAAATGTGCTCACACAACCATAAAAGAATATCCACATGGAAAAAATTTTGAATCTCCTGAATATTGCCAATACTGCAATCCCTAAAGAAAAAAAATTAATAACAACATCACTTGCTAAAGCCACTTGGTATTTAAAAAAAGGTGATCCGGTGGCTATTCCCACTGAAACTGTTTATGGTTTAGCGGCCAACATTTACAATGAAAATGCCGTAAAAAAAATCTTCGAAATCAAAAAGCGACCGGCTTTTAATCCGTTGATTGTACATGTTGCTTCAATTGATTCGATGGAAGAAGTGGCTGAGAATATTCCGCCAATTGCTTATACATTAGCAGAAAAATTTTGGCCTGGACCGCTTACCTTAATTTTAGAAAAAAAGAGCACCATTTTAGATTGTATTACAGCCGGAAAAAAGACGGTAGCAGTTAGAATGCCGAATCATAAAATGACTTTAGAATTGATTAAACGGGTTGGTTTTCCTTTGGCTGCACCAAGTGCAAATCCTTTTGGTTCTATTAGTCCAACTTCTGCACAACATGTGGCGAATTATTTTAGAAAAGAGTTAAACGTTGTATTGGATGGAGGCGAGTGCGAAAAAGGAATTGAATCAACAATCGTTGGTTTTGAAAATGGAAAAGTTATTTTATACCGATTGGGCATAATTTCTAAAGAAATGATTGAATCCGTAGTTGGTGAAGTAGAACTTTTAAATGTAGATGAAAATCAACCCAAAGCTCCCGGAATGTTGCACAAACATTATGCTCCAAATACCAAAATGATAATGAGTGAGCAACCTCTTAAAAGAGCAAATGAAATGCTGGGTTCTAAAATTGGCTTACTTATTTTTGGGAATGAAAATTTGCCAGATTCACGATACATTGCTAAGAACTTATCAGAAAATGGAGATGTTTTTGAGGCGGCTAAAAATTTATACGCTCACATGCATCAATTGGATGAAATGGGCTTAGAACTTATTATAGCTCAAAAATTTCCGGATTCTGGTATTGGAAAATCGATAAATGATCGCTTATCAAGAGCTTGTTGGAGCGAAATGAATTACACATCAACTAATATTTTTTCTGAATGAATCTAAATTTATTAATCGAAAACTTAACTAACCCTGCATTATTGTTTTTTGTTTTAGGTGTTTTGGCGGTAAAGTTCAAAAGCGATTTGGAAATTCCACATAACTCCTCAAAATTTATTTCACTTTATTTATTGTTTTCTATAGGGTTTAAGGGAGGTCAGGAATTGGTGCATAGCGAATTGAATGTTTCAATTTTGTGGTCTTTACTTTTCGGAATTTTTGTTGCGATTTTAATTCCGCTTTATACTTTTTTCATTCTCAAAAAGAAATTATCTATTGAAAATTCTGGAGCAATTGCAGCTGCATATGGTTCTGTGAGTGCTGTAACGTTTGTAACTGCAGTTTCATTTTTAGAAATTCAAAACCTTACGTTCAATGGTCACATGGTAGCCGTGATGGCTTTGATGGAAGCTCCAGCCATTATTATTGGTGTAATTTTAATTCGCTTGTTTGGCTCAAAAGAATCGTGTAACGGGAATTTATTTTCCATTGTTAAGCATTCATTTTCAAATGGTAGTGTTTTTTTAATCATCGGAAGTTTACTCATCGGATTTTTAGCCAGTGATAAAGAAGCAATGGGCATTAAACCTTTTACAACAGATATTTTCAAAGGTTTTTTGGCTATTTTTCTTCTTGATATGGGAATCGTCTGCGGAAAGAAGATCTCTGACTTTCTAAAAGGCGGATGGTTTACAGCCTTGTTCGCTATTTTAATTCCTTTGTTTAATGGTACTTTAGTTGCTATTTTGAGTGGATTTGTAACCTCTTCAGTTGGTGACCGATTTATGTTTGCCGTTTTAGCAGCAAGTGCTTCTTATATAGCCGTACCCGCTGCCATGAAAATTGCTGTTCCAAAAGCGAATCCCGGACTTTTTGTGCCGATGGCTTTAGCGGTTACATTTCCTTTTAATATCACAATTGGAATGCCAATTTATCTGGCTGTTATTGAAGCGTTTTAATCTACTAAGTCCTTTAAATGAACACGTAATGCTTTAACAGAAATGCTAATTTCCCAAAAAGAGATTCCGAGTGAAATGAGTAACATCAGTAAACTTCCTCCGAAAAGAATAATGCCCGGTAATTGGTATTCAAAAAAGAGCATCAACATCGCAAAAACAGAAAGAAATAAGCTGAGCACACCGGCCAATTGCATATAGCGAATCAACGTTAATCGCAGATTTAAATTGGCAATTTCAATCAAGATGCTCTTGTTTTCTTTTTCGTCATACGTCTTTTTTAAACCTCTTACAATCTGAGCAATGGTCAAAAACCGATTGGTATAGGCCAATAAAATCAAAGAAGTGGCAGAAAAAAGTAGGGCTGGAGTGTCGATGGTGAGGGTCATAGTGATATTGCGAGTTTCGGGTTGCGAGTTCAAAGTTCGTTAATCTTTATTCATTATTATATAATTTTTAAAATTTCATTTTTTACAATCACTTTTTCTGTATTTCCGATTTCAATAATGATATTGTTAAAAATGAATATGTCACCAACTTCTGCTATTGGAATTAATTTTGAATCAATTATTTTACATTCTTCTTTTGAAACTAGATTATCTTTTGATATTCGAATAATTTCTAAACTTCTAATTTTAATGGAAACATCTATTGCAATCTCAGGAATATAGAAAGTAATGTTTTTTATGGTTTTAAAATCATCAATTTTGATTTCATTATTTTGAACCGGGCGATTAAAATTTATAATGGGTTTAGGAATTTCTGTTACTCTAAAATGAAATTTTTCGGATTTTTTTTTTGTTTTAATTTCTACAAATAAAGATTCTGATTGATTGGTAATTATAGTGTATTTTTCTTTAGTACCCCCTTTTTCTATAATTCCATAATCAGAAGTAATTGATATTATTTTTTTATTTGATGAAATATTCAAGGGATTGACGACACCTTTATAGATGATGTTTTTTGTAGCTTCGTTATAACAATGTATTGTTGTTTTGTGTGAACAAGAACAAAATAATATCAAAATTATAAAATAGTACTTTATCATAAATTATCTTTCAAAAAAATTGAATTAGTTCACTAAAATACAAATTTTAAATCACAATAATGTCGTAAAAAAAACCTGCAAGTTTCCACTCACAGGTTTTACTATTCACTAATTACTAATCACTAATTGCTTATCATTTAATCATCTCAAAACCTCGTTTCACAAAAGCCGTCAATTCTTCACCTTTCAACAAGCCTTGCGAGATTTTAGCTAAGTCCATCGCTTGTTTTACTAAATGTTCTTGAGCCGATTTGTCTTCTGTGGAAAGAATGGTTGTGGCTAAATTAGAATTAGTGTTCACTACCAAATTATACATTTCCGGAAAGTTACCCATGCCAAACATTCCACCACCACCGGACTGACTCATTTCTTTCATGCGTCGCATAAATTCCGGTTGCGTAATCATGAAGGGAGCAGCATTGCTGTCCATCGCTTCCAATTGAACGGTATACGTCGCTTTTGGAACCAATTCTTCTAAAACCGTTTTCAGTTTGGTTGATTCTTCTTCCGATAATTTTGAAATTTGAGTATCTTCTTTTTGAATCAATTTGTCAATGTGATCAGAATCTACACGCACAAACGTCAGGTTTTCATTATCAGCTTCTAATTTTTGAATCAAATGCGAAACAATCGGGCTGTCTAATAACAACACATCATAACCTTTTTCTTTAGCAATGTCGATGTATCCGTGTTGAGCTTCTTTGTTGGAAGCATATAAAACCACCAATTTTCCGTTTTTATCGGTTTGATTGGTACCAATTTTTTCTTTCAACTCCGTTAAAGTGAAATACTTCTCGTCTACGGTAGGATACAACACAAAATCGCCTGCTTTTTCATAGAATTTAGGTTCTGAAAGCATTCCGTATTCCAAAACGATTTTGATGTCATTCCATTTTTGTTCAAAATCTTCACGGTTTTCGTTGAATAAGGATTTCAATTTATCGGCTACTTTTCGGGTAATGTAGTTGGAAATCTTTTTCACATTACCATCCGATTGCAAATAGGAACGCGAAACATTCAACGGAATATCAGGAGAGTCAATCACTCCGCGAAGCATCACTAAAAATTCAGGAACAATGCCTTCCACATTATCAGTTACAAAAACCTGATTTTGGTACAATTGAATTTTGTCTTTTTGTATTTGTAAATCCGCCGACATTTTTGGGAAATATAAAATTCCTGTCAAATTAAACGGATAATCTACATTTAAATGAATGCTGAACAAAGGGTCTTCAAATTGCATGGGGTACAATTCGCGATAGAAGTCTTTGTAATCTTCATCCTTTAATTCCGTTGGAGCTTTGGTCCAAGCCGGAGTAGGGTTGTTGATGATGTTGTCAACTTCAATTTCTTCCGGTTTAGCATCTTCTGCAGAACCTTCCGGTAATGGTAACGTTTCTTTTTTAGTTCCAAATTTAATGGGCACCGGCATGAATTTGTTGTATTTGGTCAACAATTCACGAATTTTAAAGTCTTCTAAAAACTCTAATGAATCTTCTGCAATGTGAAGAATGATTTCTGTTCCTCTTTCGGTTTTGTCATGTGGAACTAATGTAAATTCAGGACTTCCGTCACATGTCCAATGAGCAGCCCGTTCGTCTTTATACGATTTAGTGATAATTTCCACTTTGGAAGCTACCATGAAAGCCGAATAAAAACCTAAACCAAAATGACCAATAATGCCTGAATCTTTGGCAGAATCTTTATATTTTTCCAAAAATTCTTCGGCACCTGAAAAAGCCACTTGGTTGATGTATTTCTCCACTTCTTCGGCTGTCATACCCAAACCTTGATCGATAATGTGTAATTTTTTGTTTTCCTTATCGATTTTTACTTCAATTTTTGGGTTTCCATATTCTATTTTGGCTTCACCGATTGAAGTTAAATGCTTTAATTTTAAAGTAGCATCGGTAGCATTCGAAACCAATTCACGAAGAAAAATTTCGTGATCACTGTATAGAAATTTTTTGATTAAAGGAAAGATGTTTTCTACAGAAACATTTATTTTTCCGGTTGTCATATTTTGAATTTTAAGTTAAACATTTTGGAAAAAGACATAACAAAAGCAATACCAATTAATAAATCCTGACAATTTGTCGTAGCATTAGTTTGACAAAAAATGTTGTTAATTATATTTAACATATTGTGAATTGAAAGTATCTTTGTAAACAATTTTAAAATGTAAAAAGATGAAGAAAATTCTAATGATTACTTTGTTTTCAGTTTTTATGATGGGTTGTAAAACAAATACCGCAACTCAGTTAGATTTTAAAACGGAAGTTGCTTTAAAAGGAAATTGGGTGATAACGGCTGTTTCTTATCCTGGTTCTGAATATATTAAAGTAACATCGTTTGATATTGCTGATTCACAATGCTTTGTTGGAAGTGCATGGAAGTTTGTATCCAACAATAACAAAGGTCAAATGGCATTGACAAAAGCTGGTTGTCCATCATTTAGTTCTGCAATTACATGGTTGGTGAATAAGGATGGTAATTTTGTAATGAAATTAATTGATGCTGGTGAAAAAGCAAAAAAAGTTAGAGAGGGTTATGTGTTGAAGCTTGCTAATCAATCTGAAAATTCTTTTCAATTAGTGGATAGAATTACAGTTGGTGGTTCTATGGCTGATGTAGTTTATCAATTTCAAAAAACAAATTAATACGTAAAAAGCAAGAGTATGAAAAAAATAATAGCATTATCAATAGTCGTTTCATTTGCATTAGCAACAATTCTAACCGGATGTGAAGCGGCTAAAAATACAAATAAAACACAAAGAGGAGCTGCAATTGGTGTAGCTGCCGGAGCCATAATTGGTGGAGTTTTAGGGAATAACTTAGGAAAAGGTGGAAATACAGCTCTTGGTGCCGTGATTGGTGGAGTAGTGGGTGGAACCGTTGGAGGTGTGATTGGTAACAAAATGGATAAGCAAGCTCGTGAAATCGAACAAGCTTTGCCAGGTGCAGAAGTAAATAGAGTAGAAGAAGGAATTGTATTGGTTTTAGGTGAAAATTCTGTGAATTTTGAAACTTCTAAATCAGTATTAACCCCAACGGCTAAAACAAATTTAGAAAAGTTGGTGCCTGTTTTTCAAAGTTATGCTGACACCGATATTGTTATCTACGGATATACAGATAGTACTGGCCGTTTAGAATTTAATCAAAAATTATCTGAAGATCGTGCTGCTTCAGTTAGAGCGTATTTGGTAAGCAAAGGATTGAATGCTGCTCGTTTCAAAACCAAAGGCATGGGACCAAATGATCCTATTGCCACAAATGATACGCAGGAGGGAAGAAGTAAAAACAGACGCGTTGAGTTTACCATTACTGCCAATGAAAAAATGATTCAAGACGCACAAAAAGAAGTAAAGAACTAAGTTTTATGTACTTTAATTTAAAACCACCTTTTTAAAGGTGGTTTTTTTTTGAAACAACTTTAACAAAAATTTTGTTTAAATTATTTTGTAAAAAGTTAAACAAATTTGTATTTTTACGGTGTAAATAAATAAACGAAAAATGACTACAACCAAAAAAGCTACAAACAAGAAGAAAACGGTAGATGAAAACCATATTATTACTGCCTATATGAATCAAGTTTTACAATACAATGAAGAACCTAAAAATGTTTTTTTATTCTGTCAGGAAAACAAGATTCAGGAGAGTGATTTTTATACTTTCTTCGGTTCGTTAGAAGCGTTAAAGCAAGAAATTTGGGTAAAGTTTTTTGAAAATGTAAAACAAACAATTGAATCGGATGATAAATATGATGCATATTCTAATAAAAATAAATTGTTGACACTTTATTTTTCATTGATTGAAGTGATGACACTCAATAGAAGTTATGTGATGTTTGCATTGAAAGAAGAAAAAAATGCGTTGAAAAATTTACAACAATTAAAATCTTTTCGAAACCATTTCAAAAGTTTTATCGTAGATATGATGAACATGCAATCTTCGGAAGATGATTTTAAGGTGAACAAGTTTATAAAACCTTTTTATGCAGAAGGAGCATGGATTGAGTTCTTAGTCATTTTGAAATTTTGGTTAGAAGATACGTCAAAAGGTTTTGAGAAAACAGACGTGATGATTGAAAAAACCGTAAAAGCAACTTTTGATGTGTTGGACTCTACGCCCTTAGAAAGTTTGTTTGATTTGGGAAAATTTGTTTGGAAAGAGAAATTTAATTAACAGAAATTGAAAACATTAGACAAAATACCCACCAACAAAATTGAACGTGCGGGACAATTGGTTAAAACCGGTTTGAAAGTAGGAGGAAACTACATTGCTTATTATGGCGAAAAAGTGGTGAATCCGAGTTTGACCAAAGATAAATTGAATGAGAACAATGCAGAGGATATTTATGACGGACTCAAAAATTTAAAAGGAAGTGCGTTGAAAGTGGCTCAAATGCTGAGCATGGAAAAAAACATTATGCCAAAAGCGTATGTAGAAAAGTTTTCGCTGGCACAATTTTCGGTGCCGCCATTGAGTGCTCCGTTGGTGAGAAAGACATTTAAAAATTATTTGGGAAAATATCCTGAACAACTATACGATTCGTTTACGCCAGATTCAATTAATGCGGCTAGCATCGGTCAGGTGCACAAAGCCGCAAAGGATGGGAAAAATCTTGCTGTGAAAATTCAATATCCGGGTGTGGCGGAGAGTATTAGTTCAGACCTGGCAATTGTGAAACCTTTTGCTATTAAGATGTTCAACCTCCAAGGAAAAGACTCTGAGAAATATTTCAAGGAGGTTGAACATAAATTATTAGAGGAAACGGATTATGAGTTAGAATTAAAGCAAGGTGAGTTTATTGCGAAAGCGTGTTCTAAAATTCCAAATTTACGATTTCCAAAGTATTATGAAGCTTTATCGTCGAAGCGAATTTTGACGATGGATTGGATGGAGGGTGAACATCTTTCTGAATTTACGGCTCACAATGAGAACCGTGAAAAAGGAAATAAATTAGGACAAGCGATGTGGGATTTTTATATGTATCAAATGCATGTGTTGCGTCAGGTGCACGCCGATCCACATCCCGGTAACTTTTTGGTTGATAAAGAAGCTAATTTGATAGCAATTGATTTTGGTTGTATCAAACAAGTTCCTGAGGATTTTTATAAGCCTTATTTTGAATTGGCTCAACCGGAGGTGATTAACAACCCAAAATTGTTCAACGAAAAGTTGTTTGAATTAGAAATATTGCGAACCGATGATTCGCCTAAAGAAATTGAGTATTTCACAAAATTATTTCATCAGTTGTTGAGTTTGTTTACACAACCGTTTCATGGCGATTTCTTTGATTTTTCAGATGAAGAATTCTTTGGAAGTATTGCCAAAATGGGCGAGGAGTTCTCGAAAGACACGCAATTGCGAAAAATGAACGGCAATAGAGGTTCAAAACACTTTTTATACATTAACAGAACGTTCTTTGGTTTGTATAATTTGCTTCACGATTTAAAAGCAAGAGTAAAAACTAAAGATTTTGAAAAATACATTATCAACTAAATTTTAGTTGTTTTTTATAAAGTTTGTTTATTTATTGGTTAGGTTGACAAGAGCGGCAGTCCACGTTGAGTTGTCGCTCTTGTTCTTTTTAATTGACAACCGATTTATGAATTTGAAAGTTATTTCTCAACCATCAATCCTGAAATTGTGATAAATGGTGATTAAAGTGTTTGTAAAATGTAACTTTTCATTGTGTTGAGTTCATTGTACCAAAGAAAGGTTTTTATTCAAAGCCTAGTTCATGACACTTTTGAAAGTATATTATATTTCTTTTAAATCGTTTAATGTCAATTATGATTTTAGCTTAACTAGCGATGTTGGTCAATCAGAATATTATTCCCATCTGGGTCTGTTAAAGTAATGTGTGCCGGACCGTTTGTGTTTGGGTCTGCCTCAGAGGTTAATGTAATGCCACAATTTTTTAAATGTTGCTGAATAGTTCTAACATCATCAAATGTTTCAAGGTTTTGTGCGTTTTCATCCCAACCCGGATTAAAAGTAATAATATTGTTTTCAAACATCCCTTCAAATAAACCAATAATGGCGTTCCCGTTTTTTAGGATTAACCATTTTTGATTAATGTCTCCGCCTAAGCAGGAAAACCCTAAACTTTCGTAAAATTCTTTAGATTTTTGTATGTCTTTTACCGCAAGACTTATAGAAAAAGCTCCTAGTTTCATGAGTGTTATGTATTGGTTTGTATTTCAAAAATAACAATTTTAATATTTACTTTCTCGCTGTTATAATAGTATGTATATCAAACTCCGCTTCCGAAATTTTATACTTCACCTTAAACGTATTAATTTCTCCAAATTTAAAACGGTTCAGTTGTTCTTTAATATCATCTAGTTTGTGGTAATAAAAATAAACGCGTCCACCGCTGCCCACTTTAAAATCTGATTTTTCAGGATCGCCTTCTACAAAACTTAAGTAAATCAAGCCATTCTTGTTTAATAAATCATAGGAAGTAGCAATTAGTTCGTTGCACTCCGTTTGCGACAAATAGGGAATAAAAAACCCACCAATAATGCCGTCATACTTTGTGTCAAGCGTGTGAATGTCTCGGCTATCCATTACCGCAAAATGTGCCGTTGGGTTGTTTTGCTTTGCCAATTCAATCATATTAGATGCAATATCAATTCCAAAGATGTCAAAGTCAGGTCTTTTAAATAAAAGGTATTTAGTGATGTTGCCGGGTCCGCAACCAATTTCCAACAGTTTGGCTTTGGGTTTTTCAATTGTTTTACAGATAAAATCGTAAGTATCATTATACAAGTCTAATTCCATAAACTTTTCTTGGTATAAAGAAGCAATGTTATTCCAAGTGTTGAATGTTTCCTTGTTTTTGTCCATTGTTTGGTGTTTTACTTACTTTCAAAGATAGAAAATAAAATATTGAATATTATGTGTTTGATATATGTTAGGGTTGTTTAAGCGAATTATTTAATAACACTCGTTAAAAACAAAAGTAAATTAATGATTTTTTTATCTAAAATTTGTTTGTCAGGTTAAAAAGAGTGATAGCTGTAGCTGAGTTGTTGCCTTATTCTTTTTATTAAATGTACAATTCAAAAAATAAAAAAAATGACTGAAATTATCCAGTCATTTTTGAAGATTAAAAATTTTAATTTCAATTATTTATCTAACTTTTTGTATTTCAAAAAAGGTTTTAGCGGGAAAACTATCAACAGCTACACCGGTTTGATAATTTTGAACATAAATTTCAACATATCCACCTGCAGCTAAATTCACTAGGCAATTGATGTTTCGATGAACTGGGCCATTACCAAAATGATTTCCTGTTGTTTCTTGATATAAGACACCATTTACATACACACCAATGGAATAAAACTGATTGTTACTTTGATTGTCTGTATGCATGCCTGCATTAATTTGATAATAACCGGCTTGAATTGCAACAAATCGATTGTTAGCCACTACAAATTCAGCATTTGTATCAAACACTACATTATTAAAATTGATTTTTTCCCAACCACTAGTTCCAAGTGCTTGATTGGCTAATAATGTTGCTCTAACTACTGATTTTGTGGCGTTAGGTTCAGCCCAACTTAAAACCCCGGTTCCGTTGGTTTGTAAAATTTGACCATTTGTTCCTCTTGCAACCGGAAATTGATACCCTGTTGTAGCAGGATCACCAATTTGAAAAGTACTATTAGTTCTTAGAATTCTTGTTGGTGCAAATTCACCATAAATTAATGAAGTAGTTGGGGTTGTATTGGAATTTGAGATATACAATTTGTTTGAAGTAGTTTCTGATAAACCGGCTTGATAGCCTATCGCTACATTTCCAGATCCTGTCGTTGCATTAAGCAATGCACTATGACCAATTGCTGTATTATTAGTGGAAGTACTATTCGTTAAGGCATTAAAACCGATAGCAACATTTCTGGCTGTGGCTCCACTCGCATCTAATGCATTTGCACCAACGGCTGTGTTTTGAGTACCAGTTGAATAGGCACCAGCATTAAATCCGATAAATGTTCCATCAGACGATGTAGCGGCAAAACCGGCATCTCTACCAACAGCTGTATTTCTGGCTCCGGTACTATTGTCATTTAAAGCTCCTGCACCAACTGCTGTATTGTTAACTGCTGTTGAATTCCCTTGTAAAGCATTCCAACCTACAGCGGTGTTACTGGCACCAGAGTTGTTAAACAAAGCATGCCAACCAACAGCTGTTGAATTACTTGAGGAGGAAGTTGTGCCAAACATAGCTTCCCAACCAATTACAGTATTTTGACTTCCTGAATTTCTTCCAAGTGATCGTTCACCGAT
>JAFLBT010000076.1 GCA_017302935.1 Flavobacteriales bacterium
AATTTTAAGAATGAAAATGTTCAGATGGATAACCGCCATAGTGTTATTGACTATATTAAGTTCTTGTGTACCCACAAAGGATTTGATTTATTTACAAGATAAAGGGAATACAAAAGATAATACATCAATAAATGAGATTTTAAAAAAGCCTTATCGCATTCAGGTAAATGATTTACTTTATATCAATATCAAAACTATAGATCCACAATTAACCGCTTTATTTCAGCAATCTGAAGTTAGTGTTCAACAAAATCAGAATGAACAAAACATTTTTTTTCAAGGATTTAATGTTGATAATCATGGAGTGATAAGAATACCTGTTTTGGGGGAATTAAATGTTATGGGATTAACAGTAGAAGAAATCAGATTAAAGATTGAAACCAAACTTCTTGAAGAATATTTTAATAAAGAAGTTAACTTGTTTGTTAATGTTAAGATTGCTGGAATACGATATACTATCAATGGAGAAGTTCTTTCGCCAGGAACAAAAATACTTTATACAGAGAGAGCTACAATATTAGATGCTGTTGCTAATGCAGGGGATATAACCATCACAGGGGATCGTAAAAATGTAATGATTATTAGGCAGTTTCCAACAGGTGTTGAAATGCATACTATCGATTTGACTGATAGAAGTGTTATTGATTCTCCTTTTTTTCATTTAATGCCTAATGATTACATTTTAATAAATCCATTAAAACAGAAATCATGGGGAACAGGGACTACCGGTATTCAATCTTTAACAACAATAATTTCGGTTTTAACTCTTGTCACAACAATATTGGTTTTAACTCAGCGATAAAAATTTATTTATGCTAGATAATAATGATTTTTTGTTTAATGAAAATCAAAATAAATTTGATTTCAAAGGGTTTTTGATAAAAACTTTCGGCTATTGGAAATGGTTTGTTATATGTTGGATTATTTCCTTTTTAGTAGCATACAATGTAAATATTAGAAAAGAAAAAATTTATGAGTTAAAAACAACTTTAGCCATAAAAGAGGAAAGTAATCCATTTTTTACTTCTACTACAAGTTTGGTTTTTAACTGGGGAGGTACTTCAGATCAAGTACAAAATGTTGCCAGTACATTAAAATCTCGTTCTCATAATGAACGTGTTGTTGATAAGTTAGATTTTTTTATAGATTATCTTTACAAAGACAAATATTATATAAGAGATGTTTATGGTTCAGTACCTTTTAAAGTTGAAATTGACAGAAAAAAAGATCAATTGT
Organism: Flavobacteriales bacterium; assembly: GCA_017302935.1. Classification (GTDB taxonomy): domain Bacteria; phylum Bacteroidota; class Bacteroidia; order Flavobacteriales; family Flavobacteriaceae; genus Flavobacterium. The sequence continues at coordinate 1,237 of JAFLBT010000076.1, forward strand.
TAAATACATTAATTAAAGTAAATTTAATAAACGATCAAAAATTCAAAATCTCTTTTCAGGTAGAAAGCGATGATGTTAACTTTATTAATTATGATTTGAATTTAATCAAAAAAGAATTTGTTACATCACAATTATTTGAAAAGGAGTACAGTTATGGCGAACCAATTAATTTACCTTTTTTTACTTTTAAAATTTTAAAAAACGAAACTGCAATTCCGTTAAATTCAAAAGAGTTTTATGTTAAATTTAATTCATTTGATGAAGTTGTACAAAGATACAGAGATATCTCATCAATTATTGACCCTAAAGCTCCATCTATTATTGAAATAGGCCTTGAAGGAACAAACAAAAAAAGGATAGTTACTTATTTGAATGAAACAGTTAATACTTTAATAAAATCTCAATTAGAACGAAAAAATCAATTTGCTACTAATACAATCTCTTTCATTGACAGTACATTAAGGTCTATGGAGAAACAGTTAAAAGACAATGAAGAAGAGGTCAAAAATTTTAGTAGAAACAAAAACATATATCAACTTGAGAATGGTGGGAATCAGTTATCTGACAAATTATTAGAATTTGATAAAGGAAAAGATTTAATTTTAAGAAAAGTTGCCTATTATAATTCGCTCAAAAATTATTTAAATAATAGTGTAGATTATTCAAAATTACCAGCTCCGTCTGTAGCGGGAATTGATGATTCAAATATATTAGTTAATATATCAAAGTTAATTAATCTAACAACAGAAAGAGCTAGTAAGCCCTATACGGTAAAAAACTCAAAATTGTTTAATGATGTTGACAATGAAATTACGGCTTTAAAAAATGTTATTTTAGAAAATATTTCAACTGCAAAAGCAAACTTAGAAATTGATTTGAATCAAATAAATAAAAGGATTTCTGAAGTAGAATCATTAATTAGTAAATTGCCTGAGGATCAGCAAGAACATATAAAGGTAATGCGAAAGTATGATTTAAATAATCAAATTTTCACATCCTTTTTGGCAAAACGCAACGAGGCAAACATTGTAAAAGCGGCTAATTTAGCAGATATTCATTTTATAGACCCTGCAAAAGATATAGGTAAAGGTCAAATTGGGCCCAATACAAAAGTTAATTATGTAATTGCATTTTTATTGGGTTTGATTTTACCATTGTTAGCCATTTTTACAATTTTCTTTTTAGAAAATACAATTTTGAATGTTGATGACATTAGTAAATTGACAACCTTACCTGTTATTGGGATTGTTGGTGTGAAACAAAATCGTTCCAATTTATCTGTTTTTGAAAAACCTAAATCAGTATTAGCTGAGTCTTTTAGAGCTATTAGGTCTTCACTCCAATTTATGTATAAAAAGAATAATATTGAAGGATCAAAAACGTTAATGTTGACCTCTTCAATTTCGGGTGAAGGAAAAACCTTTTGTTCTATAAATATTGCAACAGTATTTGCGATGAGTGACAAAAAAACTGTTATTGTTGGTTTGGATTTACGTAAACCAAAAATCTTTGATGATTTTAAAATAAAGAACGATATCGGGGTTGTAAATTATTTAATTGGTCAAAAAACACTGGATGAGGTAATTCAAAAAACCCATATTCCTTATTTGGATGTTATTACCTCTGGTCCAATACCACCCAACCCATCAGAATTGATTATAGGAAATTCTATGAATGAATTTATGCGATTACTTAAAGAAAGATATGATTATATTATTTTAGATACTCCTCCTATTGGTTTGGTTGCAGATGCTATTGAATTAGCACCTCATGTTGATGCAACTCTATACGTTATGCGTCAAAATTACACCAAAAAGGATATGGTTAGTCTTTTAAATAATAGACATCAAAGAGAAGAAATAAAAAATGTAAGCATAGTTTTTAATGGTTTTGAAAACAGAGCAAAATATGGTACCGGTTATGGTTATGGTTATGGTTACGGTTATGGCTATGGTTATATTTATGGGAATTATGGGAATTATGGTGGTTATGGCGATGAAGATCGTCCAAAAACATTCATTCAAAAAATTAAGCGTAAATTATTTAAACGATAAATGCAACATCATTATAAAATTTTAATTACCGGAGGAGCCGGATTTATTGGCTCCAATTTATGTGCACATTTTTTAGAAAAAGGACACACCGTTATTTGTTTAGATAATTTTGCAACCGGTCACAGACACAATATTGCTCCTTTTTTAACCAACGAAAAGTTTCAATTAATTGAGGGTGATATAAGAGATTTAGCTATGTGTCAGCAAGCAGTTAATGGAGTAGATTATGTTTTGCATCAAGCTGCTTTAGGATCAGTTCCTCGTTCTATAAAAGATCCAATTACATCTAATGATGTTAATGTTTCAGGTTTTTTAAATATGTTAGTAGCATCACGAGATGCAGGTGTTAAAAGATTTATTTATGCTGCTAGTTCTTCTACATATGGTGATTCAGAATCTTTACCAAAAGTAGAAGATGTTATAGGAAAACCTTTATCTCCTTATGCTATTACCAAATATGTGAATGAGTTATATGCAGAGATTTTTAGTCGTACCTATGGAATGGAAACGATTGGTTTGCGATATTTTAATGTTTTTGGAAGACGACAAGACCCAAATGGAGCTTATGCAGCTGTAATCCCCAAGTTTGTGATGCAACTGATGAAGCATGAAAGTCCTGTTATTAATGGGGATGGTTTATATTCTAGAGATTTTACCTATATTGACAATGTAGTTCAAATGAATGAATTGGCAATGTTAACCACCAATCCAGAAGCTGTGAACACTGTTTATAATACCGCATATGGTGATAGAACAACATTGAATCAAATGGTTCATTTGTTAAAAGAATATCTATCGGTTTATGATGCGTCAATAGGAACAATTCCGATCATTCATGGTCCCAATCGAGTTGGGGATATACCCCATTCGTTGGCGAGTATAGAAAAAGCAAAACGATTATTAGAGTATGAACCGAAATTTGCTTTTGCTGAAGGATTAAAAGAAGCCGTTAATTGGTATTGGCAAAATTTAAAATAAATTCAAATTACAGATAATGAAGATTACAAAAATTTGTTGTATTGGTGCAGGGTATGTAGGAGGGCCTACAATGGCAGTTATTGCTCAAAAGTGTCCTCATATACAAGTAACCGTTGTGGATTTAAATGAAGATCGTATTGCGAAATGGAATGATCCAAATGTAGAGAATATTCCCATTTATGAACCGGGATTAAGTGATGTGGTAGCAGAAGCAAGAGGTAGAAATTTGTTTTTTTCAACCGAAGTTGATAAAGCGATTGATGAAGCTGAAATGATTTTTATATCAGTAAACACTCCAACAAAAACCTATGGTTCAGGTAAAGGGTTAGCCGCTGATTTGAAATACATCGAATTATGTGCCCGTCAAATTGCCCGTGTAGCAAAAACGGATAAGATAGTAGTAGAAAAATCTACTTTACCCGTTAGAACGGCAGAAGCAATAAAAAGTATACTTCACAATACAGGAAACGGAGTAAAGTATCAAATTTTATCCAATCCTGAATTTTTAGCCGAAGGAACAGCCGTTGAAGATTTGTTTCAACCGGATAGAGTCTTGATAGGTGGTGAAACTACTCCAGAGGGAGAAAAAGCCATTCAAGCATTGGTAGATGTATATGCCAATTGGGTTCCTAGGGAACGGATTTTAACAACCAACGTATGGTCTTCAGAGTTGTCAAAATTAGTGGCAAATGCTTATTTAGCTCAACGTGTATCCTCCATTAATTCAATTTCCGAGTTATGTGAAAAAACAGGAGCAGATGTAAATGAAGTCGCCCGAGCGATTGGAATGGATAGTCGAATCGGCCCTAAATTCTTGAAAGCATCTGTAGGTTTTGGCGGTTCTTGTTTTCAAAAAGACATTCTGAATTTGGTGTATATTGCAAAGTCATACGGTTTACATGAAGTAGCTAATTATTGGGAACAAGTGATTATCATGAATGATCACCAAAAAAGACGTTTTGCTAAGAATATTGTAACCACTTTGTATAATACGGTAGCGGATAAAAAGATTGCTTTCTTAGGTTGGGCTTTCAAAAAAGATACGAATGATACTCGTGAATCTGCGGCCATTTATGTGGCAGATGATTTGATTTTTGAGCAAGCGAATATTGCTGTTTTTGATCCAAAGGTGTCTGAAAAGCAGATTATTGATGATTTGAATTATTTGCAATCTAGAACAGAAGATGAGAATAAAAAAAGAGTTCATTCTGATTCAAATCCTTATAATGCTTGTAAAGGAGCACATGCTATTGCCATTTTAACAGAGTGGGATGAATTTAAATCGTATGATTGGGAGCAAATTTATGCTAACATGAATAAACCGGCCTTTATATTTGATGGGCGAAATTTATTAGATAAAGAAAAATTAACGAAGATTGGGTTTAAATACCAAGCAATCGGTTCATAAAATAAGTACAAATGAGCATCAAAATTGCGGTAATAGGATTGGGTTATGTTGGGTTACCACTCGCACGGTTGTTTGCGACAAAATATCCTGTGGTTGGATTTGATATTAATCAAAACCGAGTGAATGAATTGAATATAGGTGAAGACAGTACTCTTGAAGTAGAGGGAAATTTATTAAAACAAGTTTTAAAATCAGAGCCTTTACAAGAGAACGGATTATTTTGTACCACCAATTTAGACGTCATAAAGGAATGTAATTACTACATTGTTACCGTTCCAACACCGGTTGATAAAAATAATCGTCCGGATTTGACACCCTTATATAAATCGAGCGAAACCGTTGGGAAAGTCTTGAAAAAAGGGGATATCGTTATTTACGAATCTACGGTATATCCCGGAGTAACAGAAGAGGAGTGTGTTCCGGTTTTAGAAAAAATTAGTGGATTACGTTTCAATGTTGATTTTTTTGCCGGTTATTCACCAGAACGTATTAATCCGGGTGACAAAGAACATACGGTAGAAAAGATATTGAAAGTAACTGCCGGTTCAACTCCTGAAATAGGAAAGAGAGTGGATGAAATATACAAATCCGTTATTATAGCAGGAACGCATTTAGCTCCCACTATCAAAGTAGCGGAGGCAGCTAAAGTGATTGAAAATTCACAACGCGACATCAACATTGCTTTTGTGAATGAATTGGCTAAGATTTTTAATTTATTGAATATTGATACCCAAGCCGTATTGGCTGCTGCCGGAACGAAATGGAATTTTTTACCTTTCAAACCCGGATTAGTGGGCGGACATTGTATAGGAGTTGACCCTTATTATTTAGCACAAAAAGCACAAGAAGCGGGTTATCATCCCGAAATTATTTTAGCCGGACGTCGTTTAAATGACAGTATGGGAGAGTATGTAGCTTCACAAGTAGTGAAGTTGATGATCAAAAAGGGTATTTCTGTAAACAAAGCTAAAGTGTTGATGTTAGGAATTACCTTTAAAGAAAACTGTCCGGATGTTCGTAATACTAAAATTGTAGATGTGATTCATGCCTTGTCAGATTATGGTGTTGAGGTTTCTATTTATGATCCTTGGGCCAATCCGACAGAGGTTAAACATGAATATAACTTGAGTATGTCGAATCAATTGAGTAATGAACGATTTGATGCTATCATTTTAGGCGTAGCACATAAAGAATTTTTATCATTGGATTTTGGATCACTGAAAAAAGAACAGGCTATTGTTTATGATGTAAAAGGTATATTAGCTTCACAAGCTGACGGAAAATTATAAAATGAAAAAAATTCTAATCACCGGAGGAGCAGGGTTTATAGGTTCACATGTCATAAGACGTTTTGTGTCGAAGTATCCCGCTTATCACATCTACAATTTAGATGCGTTAACGTATGCCGGTAATTTAGAAAATATTGCAGATATAGAGCATTTACCCAATTATACTTTTGTTAAAGGTGATATTACAGATGCGGATTTTATCCATCAACTCTTTGAAAAGGAACAATTTGATGGTGTCATTCATTTGGCTGCCGAGTCTCACGTAGATCGTTCTATTACCGACCCATTGGCTTTTGTGAAAACCAATGTTATTGGAACCATGAATTTGTTGAATGGTGCACGTGATTGTTGGAAAAATGATTATCAAGATAAACGCTTTTATCATATTTCTACCGATGAAGTTTATGGTGCTTTAGGTGATACCGGATTATTTACCGAAACTACTCCTTATTCACCCAATTCACCTTATTCTGCTTCAAAAGCTGCTTCAGACCATTTTGTTAGAGCGTATGGAGAAACGTATGGATTGCCCTATGTTATTACCAATTGTTCAAACAATTACGGACCCAATCATTTTCCGGAGAAATTAATTCCGTTGTTTATTCACAATATCATTCATCAGAAACCTTTGCCGGTTTATGGTGATGGAAATTATACTCGTGATTGGTTATTTGTTATTGATCATGCTATTGCGATTGATTTGGTTTTTCATGAAGGGAAGAACCACGAAACCTACAATATTGGAGGTTTTAATGAATGGAAAAATATAGATTTAGTTCGGTTGTTATGTCAAAAAATGGATGAAAAATTAAATCGTCCAAAAGGCACTTCCGAACAGTTGATTACGTTTGTAAAAGATCGCCCCGGTCACGATTTACGCTATGCTATCGATGCTACTAAAATGAATAAAGAATTAGGTTGGAAGCCTTCCGTTACCTTCGAAGAAGGATTGTCGTTCACCATTGATTGGTATTTGACGCATCAAGAATGGTTAACACATGTTACTTCAGGAGCTTACCAGCAGTATTATCAAAAACAGTACGCAGAAAAGTAAACAACATGAAAATTTTAGTCACCGGAACAGCAGGATTTATCGGTTTTCATTTGGCTAACCAATTGGCTAAACTTGGTCATCATATAATTGGATTGGATAATCTAAACGATTACTATGATGTGAATTTGAAATTAGGTCGTCTTAATGAATTGGGAATTGATACAAAAGCCATTATTTATGATGAATTGGTTCCTTCTCAACAGCCTAACTTTGCTTTTTCCTTTCTTCAATTGAATTTGGAAGACAAAGAAAATATGGAAGTGTTGTTCAAAGAAGAACAGTTTGATTTGGTTATTAATTTAGCGGCTCAAGCCGGAGTTCGGTTCAGTTTAGAACAACCCTTTCAGTATTTGAACAGTAACCTAACCGGTTTTTTAACGGTATTGGAATGTTGTCGTCATTATGGGGTGAAAAAATTGATATATGCCAGTTCTTCCAGTGTGTATGGTTTAAATGAAAAGATACCTTTTTCCGTTAACGATGCGGTTGATCACCCGATTAGTTTGTATGCCGCTACCAAAAAGTCAAATGAGTTAATGGCTCATACGTATAGTCATTTGTTTGGTATTCAAACGGTTGGACTTCGTTTTTTTACGGTTTATGGTCCGTGGGGTAGACCCGATATGGCGATGTTTTTGTTTACGGACGCCATTTTACATGACCGTCCTATTCAAGTGTTCAATGAAGGAAATTTATCAAGAGATTTTACCTATATAGATGATATCGTAGGCGGAATGCTGAATATTACCAAAGCTTTTGAAGCGAATACTATTGCAAAACCCTACAGTTTATACAACATTGGGAATAGCAAACCAGTGAAATTAATGGATTTCATTGAAGCCATTGAGCACAAAACCGGCAAGAAAGCCATCAAAGAAATGAAGCCAATGCAACCCGGAGATGTAGAACGCACTTGGGCGGATGTGGATGATTTGATTCGGGATTTTCAGTACGAGCCAAAAACAAACATTGAAATTGGAGTTTCTGATTATGTTGATTGGTATAAAGCATATTATCAAAAATAAATGGCATCATTTGTCAAGGATTTAGTTCGGGTAGGTTTTTCAAAATTAAACATCATTATTTTTGGTGTAGGGACTTCTATTGCCACCGCTCGATTACTCACACCTGACCAAAACGGTATCATTGCGGCCTTATTGGTTTATCCTTCTTTGTTTATGGTACTAGGGTCGATGGGCATCCGTCAATCCACCACTTTTTTTGTAGGGAAAGAAATCTATAGTTTAGAGCGAATCAAACAAGCGGTCACTCAAATTTGGTTGATTACTTCCTTGATTAGTATGTTGGTTTGTTTTTTACTCTTTCATTATTTATCAAAGAGCATTCCTGATTTTTCGTTGGTTTTGGTTTCTGTATTGTGTATTCCGTTTAGTTTGCATAATACGTATTGTGCCGGTATTTTTTTGGGTAAGAATGAAATCAAGGCTTTTAACAAAATCAATTGGATTCCTAATTTTGTTACGTTTTTAACCACCTTTATTTTACTTTACTTTTTTGATTTTGAAGTGATGGGTGCCATGTTGGCCTATTTGTTTGGGCACATGGCTATTTTTATAGCTTTATGGATTCGAAAAGAGAATTTATTACCAAACACTTTTCAAATTGATAAAGAAGTCATCTCCAAAATGCTTTCTTTGGGTTTAATTTATGCTTTTGCCTTATTGATTGTCAACCTGAATTATAAAATTGACGTTGTATTATTGGAAAATTTGAGTACACCTTATGAATTGGGTATTTATGCCAAAGGTTCCAGTATTGTACAATATTTATGGCAAATTCCAATGTTGTTCAGTACGATAGTATTTGCCCGAAGTGCCACTTCAAAAGACGGATTGGCCTTTTCTAAAAAAGTGGCTCAACTGTTGCGTTTGTCGATTTTGATGGTGGGTTTTGTCGCGTTGGTTTTGATGTTGCTTTCCAAACAAGTGATTTTGTTATTGTTTGGCGAAGCTTTTTTACCCAGTGTAATCGTGATGCAAATTTTATTACCGGGGGTGGTTTTACTCACCGTATTTAAAGTGATGAACATGGATTTGGCCGGAAAAGGGAAACCTTATATTTCTTTGAAATCAATGTGGATTCCGCTCATTTTGAATATAGTTTGCAACCTCTACTTTATACCGTTATATGGTTCAAAAGGAGCCGCAATTTCCTCTTTGATTAGTTATTCTGCAGCTTCCTTTTTCTTTTTATATTTTTACAGTAAAGAAACCAATATTCCTATAAGGGAGATTATTGGGTACAAAAAAAGTGATTTTGAACCTATTTTGGCCATACAAAAGAAGTTAACTCAAAAAATGAAACGCTAATGTTTTTATTCGACAGGGAACGCACCGGAAGAATACCTACTTCCACCAGTTTTGAACAACAGCCTCAAGAGGCTTGGCGAATACTCTTCAAACAGGAACCTATTCGTTGTGCAGAATCTACTCCGGTTTTTGATGAACACGGCAACCTCTATTTTGGTTCACATAACGGAAGCATTTATGCCTTATCACCGGGGGGAAAGGTTTTATGGCAATTTGTAACAGAAGTCAAAGTGTATTCCAGCCCAATGTTGGTGGATGGTAAACTATATTTCGGTTGTAATATGTCCACTCTGTTGTGTTTGAGTTTACAAGGCGAGTTGTTGTGGCAATTTGACGGTTACAAGGCTTTTGCCAAACAATCTAAATTGAAACGGTTGTTTTTAAACCTCAGCAACTATCGATTTTATGATTATGAATTTAAAAAATTCATGAAAATCAATACCTGGACGTCGCCTAATTTGGTTGCACAACAGTATGTAGCCTTTGTTTTTTATGGTATAGGCTTAGTACTTTTAGATAAAGATACCGGAAAAGTGCATTGGCAGTATGATTTGGGTCGACCTTCTTTTCATTTAGCAGGAGTGGCAGTAACCCATGTGAATGGTAAAGATTATATTGCTGTTTGTGGTCAAAACAGTGGTTTACATTGGTTGGACGAAACAGGAAAATTATTGTGGAAAACAAACGCTTTTCGCGGAAGTAATGCATGGGCCAATCCATCCATTGATGCGGCGGAAGGCTGTATTTATCATACCGAAAGTTTTCACAACAAAAAATCAATTTTGTATAAAACCGATTTTTCCGGTAAAACCATTTGGAAAAAGCAATTTTCATTCGGTTGTCGTGCTTCTGTAGGCATCAGCACGGCTCATTTTATAGTGTTTTTAGGATTAAATGGAACCGCTTATTTTTTAGATAAAGCCACCGGAAAAGAAGTTGCTTCACAATTGATAGCTTCTAAAGATAGAGGATTATGGACATCCCCGGCTATCATGGCCAATCAATCTGTTTTAATCAATACCAAAAAAACGGTTCAAAAAGGTTCGTTGGTTTGTTTACAACCGAATGGAGCCATTCAATGGGAAATTTTTTACGCGAAAGCTTTATCGGTTCCTACTATCGATGTACAAGGGCGATTATATACCGCGACATGGGCCGGTGATTTTTATCAATTTAAAACAAAAGAATCATGAAAATAGGGATATTAACGTATCATCATGTGATTAATGACGGAGCAGTTTTGCAGACGTTAGGTCATGTTTACACTTTGCGGGAATTGTTTCCTGAGGCTACCATTGAAGTGATTGATTATCGTCATGCCACTATAGAAAGTATTGAGCGAAGAGAAGCTTTCAAAGCCTTGATAAAACTGAAAAAAGGGGCCATTTCCAAAATCAAAAAATACTATAATTTCAAACGGTTTGTTAATGATTTATTGCCATTGTCTAAGGAACATTGTCAAACGGATGATACAGCAAAAGCAGTTGCTTTTATCAATCGTCAACACTATGATTATGTGATTGTGGGGAGTGATGAGGTTTGGAAAATATTAGACCGCAAATATGCCCGACAATTTCCCAATATTTATTGGCTACCGGAAACCTTAACTGCTAAGCGAATTGCTTCTGCGGCTTCTGCCAATGGTTCTAATCCGAAGTTATTGGAAAAAAAGGACATTCAAGAAAAAGTAAAAACCATTGTTGAAGGTTTTGAAGCCATTGCGGTAAGAGACCAATATACGTTTGATTTTATTCATCGATTAGGCGTGAGTACACCTTTGTATCAAGTGCCTGATCCCACTTTTGGGGTCGATTGGAAAGCTGATGGGGTGAAAGAAAAGTTGCAGAAGGTGGGTGTTGATTTCAGCAGAAAACGTTTTGCTTTGAATTTGAGTTCCAACAACCCTGAATTTGCCAAAGCATCAGAGCAGATTCAGCAGTATGCCAAGCAACACAATATTCAATTGGTGGGTATTGGTCAGTATAACAAGTATTGTGAACTGAATTTTTCGGATGTCTTAAATTCTTTGGAGTGGGCTACCTGTTATCAATATTTTGATTTTTGTGTCACCGATCGTTTTCATTCAACTATTTTTAGTATCAAGAATTATGTACCATTCATGGTTATTGAAAGTCATAAAAAATATCCGGGTGATTATAAAGGTAAAATTCTTGATTTATTAGGCAAAATTGAATTGAAAAACAATCATTTTTTCTATCAAGATGATATTGATTTTTCAAAAAAAATTGACCTTATATTAAACGAATTTAATGTAGATAAATTTAAAGTTATTACTCAAAAGCAAAAAGAAACATTTAGACAACATTTAATTTCTTCATTTAAAAAAGAGTAATAATTTTCGGTTTAGTATTGATAGTTTAATTTAAAAAACAAAAGATGCTTTTTAACTCCATAGATTTTGCCATATTCCTTCCTGTTGTTTTCATTTTATATTGGTTTGTCACACAAAGTAATTTAAAACTACAAAACTTGTTGATTGTTTTAGCTAGTTATCTGTTTTATGGCTGGTGGGATTGGCGATTTTTGTCATTGATTATGTTTAGTTCAGTTGTTGACTATTCTATTTCACTATTTTTAAAGAAGGAGGAAAATCTTCGAAAAAGGAAAATGTTATTATGGATAAGTATATTAATAAACTTAGGATTTTTAGGATTTTTTAAATATTATAATTTCTTTTTAGAAAATTTTGTTGAAGCATTTAAATTCTTTGGATATACCTTTCAAACTAGTTCGTTAGCTATTATTTTACCAGTTGGTATTAGTTTTTATACTTTTCAAACACTTAGTTACACCATTGATGTTTATAGAAAAAAATTAGAACCTACCGATGATTTTATTGCTTTTTCTGCTTTCGTATCTTTTTTTCCACAGTTAGTAGCCGGTCCCATTGAACGAGCAACAAATTTATTACCACAATTTTATGTAAAAAGAACATTTGATTATGATTTAGCTGTAAAAGGACTAAAACAAATCTTATGGGGTTTTTTCAAAAAAATAGTTATAGCGGACAATTGTGCACATTTTGCGAATTTGATTTTCAACAATTCAGCGGAATACAATGGAAGTACATTAGTATTAGGGGCCTTGTTTTTTACATTTCAAATTTATGGGGATTTTTCAGGCT
>JAFLBT010000077.1 GCA_017302935.1 Flavobacteriales bacterium
AAGCGAAATGTTATTTTGATCGATTGCATTATTTTTAAACAAAGGGTTTAAATCATATTTAAGGTACAAACTAGTATCTCTATATCCGATATAAGTTGACAAACCATAAATGAAGTCAGAAGTATTGAAATCACCTTTTTCTTTCACTTTAACTCTTACATCGTCTTCTTTATACTTCAATATTTGTTTTGTTTTTATGTTAAATCCGGCATAACCTCCAATACCTAACCGAACACTTTTGTGCGATCTAAACTTACTTGTTCCTTCATTATCAACGGATTTTGGTGTAAAGTCAAACTCTAAATGCAAGGGTAAAACTAAATGTACATTTCTAAAACGACTTTCTCTTAAATCCAAACCAAATTCTTGCAATTCTGTTTGATTTCCATTTTTTACAAAATAACGATTATCAGTTGGTCGCAAATTATTATACATTAAAGACAAACCATATTTGATATGTAAAAGGTTATCATTCTTAAAAATTCTGGTATTATTCGTAAAACCCCACTCATAAAAATGAGATCCCCAAACGCGATAATCACTATCTTCTAAAGAACTAAAATCACCATCTGTTATCAAGTTATTCAAACCAAATGCAAAAACAAATTGTGACGTCGTACGTTTTTCATATCGAGGTTTATATGTTTTTGTTTTCTTTTCATAATCTCGATCATACGTTATTAAAAAACGATGTTTTTTTCCCATCCAAACGGTATCCGTTTCTAAATTGCCTTTAGAATTTAATTTACCGTCAACTTGTTCCTTGATTAATTGGCTTACTTTAGCCTCTTCTTCAGCAACTCTTTTTTCAATATTGGCTGCTCTTTTTTCAGCCGCTTTTAATTTTTCTGCATCCGCTTTTTCAGTACTGATAACTCCAGATTCTACTAATTTATTAATGTCTTCCACTTCTGTTTTCAGAGCTTCTTTTTCTTCTTGTGTAATCTTTTTGATGTTCTCTGAAATCATTTTGGCTCTCTGTTCAAATGTATCTTGACCATACATTTTTGTTACTAACGCACATAGCAATACTGCTGCATAAAGAATAATTTTTTGCATAATTTAAAAATTTAACTGTTCGTGATTTGATTTTTTTTACTCGTAATTTCGATTGGCTAACGAAGATTTAACCGATTGATAATTTTTATTAAAGGATTGAATTGCTTTTTCTCTAAATGTTTCATTCACCTCATTTTCAGCTGTTGAAAGTAATATATTCGCATCAACTTTTACAGATGGCTTTTTTGAAATGTTTGGAATTTCAGCTTTAACTCCTTTTTCAATTTCGGCTAAAAGTGATTCGGCATTGATATATTTACTTGTTGATTCTTTTAGTTGATTTTCAACAATTACTTCGTCTTTTTTTAATTGATTATCTAACAGAAAATCTTTTTTAGGATTAATTTCTGTGGATGTTTTTTCTATTTTTTTTGTTGGTTGATGAACCACTGCTTCTTCATTTTTAACTTCTGAAAAATTATTTTCTATTTTAGAAGTTGTTTCATTTTCATTTTCATTTTCTAACACAATTGGATTGGATATAATCACATTTTCTGTTGATTTTTCTTGATTCATCATAAAAATTCCAATCAACGTAAATCCCGCAAAAATGGCCGCAATAGAAATCCATTTAAAATTTCTTTTTGGTTTTTGTTCTTCCACAGAAAGCATGGCATCCAAACGATCCCAAGCATTTGCAGAAGGTTGAATCTCTCTTTGATTCAACTTTTCTCTAATTTGGTTTTCTATTTTATTCGGTTCCATTTTCATAATTTTTTAACTTATTAATCTGATTCTGAAGCATCTTTCGAGCATGTGACAATTGCGATTTTGATGTTCCTTCATTAATTCCCAGCATCTCTGCAATTTCTTGATGTTTATATCCTTCAATGGCGTAGAGATTAAAAACCATTTTATAACCATCCGGTAAACTATCAATGAGAAACTGAATATCATCCACCGAAAATTTGCTTTCAATGTCGTTATGCCGTTCTTCAAAAAAAGTTTCATCTTCTATAAATTTCACTTGTTTTTGAACTCTGATAAACGAAATGCATTCGTTAATCATAATTCGTCTAATCCAACCTTCAAAACTGCCTTTATGTTCAAAACTCTTCAAACCCGAAAAAACTTTCATAAAAGCAGTAATCATAACATCTTCGGCTTGTTGCAAATCCTTAATATATTGTCTGCAAACGCTCAACATTTTTGGCGAAAACTTGGTGTAAATCTGATGTTGAGCATGCCTGTTATTCTCGACTGCTAATCGGATTAAGTTTTTCTCGTCTTGATGTAAGTTGATTACTTTCATTTATTTTTAAAGGTAATTGGTAAAAGGTTATGGGTGATTGGTCATTTCCGTTTAACAATTAATAAATATAGTTTCTATTGGTATAGACGAATGAAGTTTGAAAAAGGTTGCATCGTAATTTTAAAATTTGCCAATTAATCTATTAGTTAACTGTAAATCAGGTAATTAAAAATAAAAAATATTAAATTTATTTAATTACACATCGGTTAATTGTCTAATTGACATATTACCAAATTGACACATTGATTACTTTTTCCTCTCTATCACATAATTCACCATCAAAATCAAAGCATCTTTATAAGGTGAGGTTGGAAAATGATTCAGTAACTCTAGGGCTTCTTGTTGATAGGCAATCATTTTTTGTTCTGCATAACCCAAACCGTTACTTTTTTTTACAAAAGCGATGACTTCTTTTACACGCTTTTTGTCTTTGTTGTGATTTTTAATGGAATTGATTAACCAACTTTTTTCTTTTGACGAACAATTATTCAAGGTATAAATCAGCGGAAGCGTCATTTTTTGTTCTTTAATGTCAATACCGGTTGGTTTGCCGATGGCTTCTTCTGTATAATCAAATAAGTCGTCTTTGATTTGAAAAGCCATTCCGATCAATTCACCAAACTTTCGCATGCGTTCAACTATTTCTTGATTTTCAGGCAAAACAGAACATGCACCAAGTGAACAACAAGCCGCAATTAAGGTAGCCGTTTTTTGGCGAATAATTTCGTAGTAAATGTCTTCCGTAATATCTAATCTTCGGGCTTTTTCGATTTGAAGTAATTCTCCTTCACTCATTTCGCGAACGGCAACCGAGATGATTTTCAATAAATCAAAATCATTGTTATCAATGGAAAGTAACAATCCTTTAGACAATAAAAAATCGCCAACCAAAACGGCAATTTTATTTTTCCACAAGGCATTAATAGAGAAAAATCCGCGACGGCGATTGCTGTCATCTACCACGTCGTCATGAACTAAAGTAGCCGTGTGAATCAACTCGATAACCGATGCACCGCGATAGGTTCGTTCGTTTACCAAACCTTCCGAAACCATTTTGGCGGTTAAGAAAACAAACATCGGACGCATTTGTTTTCCTTTTCGGTTCACGATATAATAAGTGATTCGGTTGAGCAACGCCACTTTAGAAGACATCGACTCGTAGAACTTTTTTTCAAAAAGTTCCATTTCTTGACTGATGGGTTGCTTAATTTGTTCGGTGATTTTCATGAAAGTTCAAAGATAGTTAGAAAGTTAGAAAATCACAACTGGAATTATTCGGAAACAGCTTCATTTTTATTGGCCAATTGACCACAAGCAGCATCAATGTCTTTACCACGACTTCTACGTACTTTGGCAATTACGCCGATTTTGTCTAAGGCTTTTACGTATTCATCCAAAACAATATCTGAAGCTTGTTGAAACATTCCGTCATCAATCGGATTATATTCAATCAAATTGACTTTGCACGGAACATATTTACAGAATTTCACCAACGCATCTATTGATTTTTTATCGTCGTTAATGCCTTTCCAAACCACATATTCATACGTGATTTTACTTTTGGTTTTTTGGTACCAATACTCCAAACTTTCACGCAATTCTTTCAGCGGGAAACTCTTTGAAAAAGGCATTATTTCTGAACGAATTTCATCAATTGCCGAGTGAAGGGAAACCGCTAATTTGAATTTTACTTCTTCATCGGCCATTTTTTTAATCATTTTCGGAATTCCGGATGTGGAAAGTGTGATGCGTTTGGGTGACATTCCCAATCCCTCCGGTGAAGTTATCATTTCGATGGCTTTGAGCACGTTGTTATAATTCATCAACGGTTCGCCCATTCCCATAAAAACAATATTGGAAAGCGGTCGTTCAAAATATAAACGGCTTTCGTTATCGATAGCTACCACTTGATCGTAAATTTCGTCTGGATTGAGATTTCGCATTCGTTTCAAACGAGCAGTTGCACAAAAATTACAGTCTAAACTACAACCTACTTGGCTGGAAACACAAGCTGTAGTTCGCTTTTCAGTTGGAATCAGAACACTTTCTACTACCAAACCATCATACAAACGAACGGCGTTTTTCACGGTGCCGTCTTCACTGCGTTGCATTTGATCAACTTTGATGTGATTGATGACAAAATTGTCTTCGAGCATTTGACGGGTTTCTTTGGAAACATTGGTCATATCGTCAAACGAATAAACTTTTTTGCTCCACAACCATTCGTACACTTGATTGCCACGAAAAGCTTTGTCTCCATTGGCTTCAAAAAAATCCCGTAGCTGTGTTTTGGTTAAGGCCCGAATGTCTTTTTTGGTGGTGTTCATGGTGCAAAAATAGGTTAATTTGACGATTTGTATAATTTTGTTTTGTATTTTTGAAATGAAAACCTTTTTGAGATGAATATAAATGAACTTAAACTAGAAATTATTCGCCTTATTCTCAAAGTAGAAGACGAAACCACCCTGCTTGCTATCCGAAAAATTCTTGAAAATAAGTTTAATACTTCTGACCACATATTACCTTTAGTGGAAGAGCCAACTGAAAAAATACTTTCTGAAACCGAAAACAAAATCATTGCTTTTGATACTGACGGTAAACCATTAAATCTATTAGATTATAATAAAAAAATCGAAGAAGGTCTAGAAGACATTAAAAACAACAGAGTAATCAGTCAAGAAAAGTTAGAACAAGAAATTGAAAGTTGGTATCTTTGAGAAACATTATTTACTTCATAATTACAAATGAAATATTCTTGAATTTAAACCATTAAGATATTAAGATTCATTAAGCGTTAAAAAACTAAAATCAGGATAGTTTATCAAATTATTTATTGATTTTAAAATTTTACAACTATGCATTTCCTTTCCGAAGATTTAGAAGATTATGTAGCCGCTCATTCGCAAGCCGAACCGGAATTATTGGCTCAATTGAACAAAGAAACCTACCAAAAAGTATTGCTACCTCGCATGCTGAGTGGACATTTTCAAGGTAGAGTTTTAAGTTTGCTTTCAAAATTGATTCGTCCGGCATCAATTTTGGAAATTGGCACTTATACCGGTTATGCTACTTTATGCTTGTGTGAAGGAATGCAAGAAAACGGCATTGTTCACACCATCGATATTAAAGAAGAATTAGTTGATTTTCAACGGAAATATTTTGACAAATCGCCTTGGAGAAGACAGATTATACAACATTTGGGTGAAGCTGTTGACATTATTCCAACCTTAGAAACGAAATTTGATTTGGTTTTTATTGATGCAGACAAAGAAAATTACCTCAACTATTATGAATTGATTGTACCAAAAATGAACAAAGGTGGCATTATTTTATCGGATAATGTTTTATGGTCCGGAAAAGTAGTTGAGCCTTTGAAAGAAGGTGATTTAAGCACCAAAATTTTATTGGAATACAACCAACGATTGAACAATGACCCAAGAGTAGAAACAGTTTTGTTGCCTATTCGAGATGGATTGACGGTGAGTCGGGTGCTTTAAGAAACCGGAAAATATTTTGGTTGCATTATTTTGTAAAGGCGGTAAAAAAAAGTTCCTAAAAACATACCAAAAAGGTATCCGGTTAAAATATCTCCCGGGAAATGAAGACCAAGATAGATTCGGCTATAGGCAAAAATTAATGGAAATAGAAACAACAAAAACGCATACTTAAAATGCTTGCGAAACAGCAAAAAAATAAACGTTGTAGTGGCCATTGAATTAGAAGCATGACCGGAGAAAAAGCTAAAGGACTTGCGTGTTAATACTTCCCTCATCTGACCTTCTAAACTAGGGTCGTTGCAAGGACGTAGGCGTTCAAAACTGTATTTAAAAAAATTAGTAAGCTGGTCGGTAACTAAAATTAAAACGGCTAAAAACAAAACAACTATTCCAAATTGTTTCCAACCGATTTTTTTGATGATAAAATAAAAAATGAATAAAAAAATGGGGGACCAATGGAGTTGTTTAGTGATAATCAACCAAAAACCATCCCATCGTTCTGAACCTAAATTGTTCAGAAAAAGAAACACATTTTTATCAATTTGAATAAGTTCTTCCAAAGTTAAAACTGTCTTTTGATGGGTCCGGTGATTTGTTCAATGTCTTCTTTTGCTTTTTCTACTTCTTCAACAATTTGTTCTGTTCCGGTTTGTGAAAGCGGATTAACAGCTTCTGTAAAACCTTCTTTTACTTTTTGAATTTCTTCTGCAATTCCCCCAGTTAGACTTCCTTTATCTAATCCGTTTTGATTAGCACTATTCTGAATTTCACTTTTCAAATCATCAGTTGCATTTTTCAACTGTCGAAACATTTTACCCAATGTTCTAGCTATGTCCGGAATTTTGTCCGAACCAAATAGCATCAAAACCACTAAAATGATGAGGATAAATTCTCCTCCACCAATTCCAAACATAAAATTCTTCTTTTGAAATGCAAATGTACGAAGATTTTTTAGCCCTGATAGTAGCGGAAATCCTTGAAGTGAAAAAAAGTATATTTTTCTTAACCCAAAAAAGCGACCAACGGAAGCTCTTTTTGGGTTTTAGAAAATAACTTTTTTTGCTGAAAGATTGCAGCGGATAGCAGGATTAGCTTCTTATTTTGATTTATCTAATTCGTCAAATTTTGATTTTGCGGCTTCTTTTGGCCAAGTATTGTTTGTCACATCAATATCGGCCGTCTCCAATTTTGGATCAAGCTGAATTTTTTTGATGGGTTTTTCAGTGGCAAAAACACGTGTAGCCGTTTGATTGCTTTTTCGCCAAATTTGTGCCGGAAAGTGATGCGTTTCAGAAGTCCCGTCTTCAAATTGTAACTCAGCGATAATTGGCATAATCATTCCGCCCGGTTTCTCAAACTCTATTTCGTAAAAATATTTGGGCGATTTTAGTTTTGCTTGTTCTTCAGGAGAAAATTTCTTTGCAATAAATTCATTTAAACTTGAAATATCTTCTTTGGCTAATTCTTTTTTACGTTTGGCATTCAATTCTTTATGATTGGCTTCTACCAAATATACATACGGACCATTTGCTGTACCAAACCGACCTCTTCTGGCTCTCACTTCTTTTAATTCGGTTGTAGGTTCATCGGTCACAAAATATTGTTTTACTTCTTTGATTCCTATATCCACATAATCGGTGGAGAAAAACCAGCCTCTCCAAAACCAATCTAAATCAACGGCAGAGGCGTCTTCCATGGTTCTGAAAAAATCTTCCGGAGTTGGGTGTTTGAATTTCCAACGGTTGGCATATACTTTGAACGCATGGTCAAACAATTCACGCCCCATAATGGTTTCGCGTAAAATGTTTAATCCGGTAGCCGGTTTAGAATATGCATTGGCTCCAAATTGATGAATACCTTCGGAGTTTGACATAATTGGCTCCAAAAAGCGTTGGTCGCCACTCATATAAGGCACAATCTTGTGAGCCGGTCCGCGACTCGACGGATAATTTTCCATAAAGTCTTGTTCCGCTAAATATTGTAAAAACGTATCTAATCCTTCGTCCATCCACGACCATTGACGTTCATCAGAGTTCACAATCATTGGGAAATAATTATGTCCTACCTCGTGAATAATAACGCTAATCATACCATATTTTATGCGATCTGATACGAATCCGTTAGCATCAGGTCGACCATAATTCCAGCAAATCATTGGATATTCCATTCCTTGGTCTTCTGCTGAGATAGAAATCGCTTTGTGATAAGGATAATCAAACGTATGACGCGAATACGTCTTTAAAGTTTGAGCCACTGCACGAGTTGAAAATTCTTCCCACAACGGATTGCTTTCATTTGGATAAAGCGAAATTGCCATCACATTTTTGGTTTCTAATTTCACAGCCATCGCATCATAAATGAATTTTCGAGAAGTGGAAAACGCATAATCTCGCACGTTTTCTGCTCTGAATTTCCACGTTTTAGTTTTGTCTGAAAATCCCTTTTCATTGGCTTTTGCTTCATCTGGAGTGATGATTAAAACCGGTTTGTCAAAGGTTTTTTCAGCTAATTCATAGCGTTTGTTTTGTTCGGCTGTGAATACTTCTTTTCGGTTGAGTAAAACACCGGTTGCTTCCAACACATGATCCGCCGGAACAGTGATATTGACATCATAATTTCCGAATGGGAGAGCAAATTCACCACGACCCCAAAATTGCATATTTTGCCAACCCTCTACATCATTGTAAACCGCCATTCTTGGAAAAAATTGAGCGATTACATACAAACGATTTCCGTCTTTTTCAAATTCTTCATAGCCGGAACGACCGCCATCAACACGATAATTATTGATGTTATACCACCATTTAATAGAGAACGAAATTTTTTCTTTTGGTTTTAATGGCGTAGGAAGATTAATCCTCATCATGGTTTGGTTGATGGTGTATGACAATGGTTTGCCGGCAGCATCATGAACAAAAACAATATTAAAACCACCATCAAAACCTTCTTGCATATATTTTTTCACAAAACCGTCAACCGGCATTGCTCCATCCATTTTTTGAGATTCTATTAATGGATTTTTAGCATCTCGTCTTTTTTCATTTTGATCGAGTTGCACCCATAAATATTCCAAAACATCAGGAGAATTATTATGGTAGGTAATTGTTTCGACCCCGTCTAACCGTTTGTTTTTATCATCTAAAACAAGGTCCATTTTATAATCCGCTTGTTGCTGATAATAGGCAGGTCCGGGAGCACCCGAAGCCGTTCTGAACATATTGGGTGTAGCCAATAAATCATAAAGTTGACTGAATTTATTGGTGTCGTAATGACCCGGTTCCCGCTTGGTTTCGGTTTTTTCCTGAGCAAATAATATAGCCGGGAGCAAGCCCAAAATTAAAAACTTCTTCATGGTTAATTTTTTGAATCGACTAAAATAAACAATTTCCGAAAGTTGTTATCGATTTATCAATATTTTAACAACTTCGCAGGATTATCAAACGTTAATAAAGCACTTTGCTTTTTGGTTAAAACTTGAGTATGAATAATGTGCTGTTGTTCAGGAAGTAAATCAAAAAGAAGTGTATTTTTGATTTCAAGTGCGTTAATTTTGGAAACATCTCGAATAACTTGATATACAATAATCACATCGTCTTCCACTTCTTTATCTAAATAAACCGTTGGTTTAAGTTTACTGTTAACTTTTATGGAAAAATTTTCGTTGAGATAATTTTTCAACAGTTGAATTTCTTCATCTGTTTCTTTGATTGATCCGATGTAGAATTTTTTCTTGTGTTTTTTTTCTAAGGCGTTATTCAAATCATCGATAAAAATTCGGCTAGTGATTTGAATTGTTTTTTTGTCTTGAGCAAAATTAATTTGTGTAACAGATACATAGAATTTGTGTATATCAAAAGCAGAGACAACTAACGAAAATAATATCAAAAAAAACAGAAAACGTTTATTTTTCATCGCAAAATCAATTCTTTGGGAGGTTTTTATATTCTTTGCTTTTACTGATTAAATAATCAATCAAATCGATTTCTTTATTTACTGCTAATAAGTTTTTCACACTTGGATCGGTATCGCAAAAACTCAAAAATAGTCCGATTTCTTCTTTTTTTAATCCTAATGTTTCTGTAAAAAAATGATAGGTAAATTTATCTTTAACTGCTTCTTGAAAATTTTTATTGGAAGTAAACACAATTTTCTTTTCCGGTTTATCTTTTTTGAAAATTTTACCAATCATTTTACCAATTTCAATGAAATCCATTCCATATAGAATGGTTCCATCGTTTGGCATAGCCGTATTTCGCAACGTTGAATATTGATCACCCTCAACCATAAGATTCACAATTTTGTTTTTATCCAAATCTTCTTTAAAATCGGTCACTTTTAGATTTTTTGAATCCTTTTCTAAAATACCTGAAAGAGTTTTCGGGGTTACCACAACTTCATCTAATTCATTGATGAATTCTTCTAATTTAACTTTAACGATGATTACTTTAAAATCTGTTTCATCTAAAACCAAATGCTTGGATTTAAAAACAACACTAGAAAAAACCAACGTGTCTGTTGGACGGGCATAAATTGAAAAATAGCCAAATTGATCAGAAACAGCTCCTTTATTACTAGAAATATTAAACACCGTAACATTTTCATCTACGTGTGATTCAGAAATAATTTGTCCTTTAATCACCTCTCTTTGCACAAATTGTGAGAAGGCAGAAAGTGAGAAAAAGAATGACAATAGTATGAGTAATTTATTTTTCATGTTCATTTAAATACGTTAAAAAATCTTGGGCCAATTCACCTAGCAAAAAAGTACATCTAATTTTATTTTTTGCTTGAAGAGCTTGTGTCAAATTAATATCTTCAACTACATAATATTTAAACCCTTCTACATATAATTCAGGAATTTTTAAATTTTCGATAAAAAAAGCATCTTCATAATAGGCATTTATTCTTCTCAAATATCGTTCTCTTTTCTCAACTTCAATTTCCTTTTTTAACATTTTTGTACGTCCGGAAATCCAATTGATTATCGGATCAAGCGGTACAATTCCACTTCCGGAAGTTGCGGTATATAATTTTCGTTCCGCCGGAGTAAGTTTTTTGGGTGTATAATTGATTATGCCCAAACTTTTAGCATCAACATCGGCTTTGTCGGAAACCACCACCTCATCCAATTGATTCACTTTCTCTTCCATTTTTACCTCAACCCTACCTGCTTTAATTTCGTTTGCCGAAATACTTTTGCGAGTATATAAAAGATGAACGGCGGAAAACACTAACAAATCATCTTCACTCACAGTCATTCTAAATTCACCTTTTGCATCAGAAACTGCCGCTTTTTCAGTCACTAAATTAATCACATGAACACCTTCTGCCGGAACTCCCTTTACGATAATCTTTCCTATTATTTCAGTTTGTGCTACAACTGAAAAGTTTGAAAAAATCAGGATAATAAGGAAAAGTTTTTTATTCATGTAAGATTTTTTTATACTCTACAGCCAACTCACCAATTAAAAAAGTTGCCAGTGTTGTATTATTTGCCAAAAGCGTTCTCACAAATTTACTATCTTCTACGATATAAAACCTAAATGCATTTAGATATTCAAGTGGAATTATCAATTTTTTAACTAAAAAAGTATCATCAAAAAGATATTTAATTTTTTCTATTAAATTTTCTTTTCGCTCAACCTCCATTTCTTTTTTCAACATTGCGGATCTTCCTGAGAGCAAATTCAATAAAGGATCTGCTGAAAAAGATGTGGCAAGACCAATTCTTGCATCATAACCGGTTGCTGTTTTATATTTCCGTTCTGCGGGTGAATATTTTTTTGGCTTTTGAGAAACAATTCCCAAATCGTAGGCATTTATTTGGGAATACGATTGCAAAACTACTTCATTTAATTGACTGATGGTTAGTTCCATTTTTACCAATAGTATTTCATCTTGCAAATGAATGGCTTCCACAATTTTTTCAACTCCTTGAAGATGAACAGCAGAGAATAAGAGCGTATCATTTTCACGAGCAAAAAGAGAAAAGTTTCCCCTTTCATCAGTAGTTGTTCCTCTTTTTGTTTGAAGATTGATAACATGTATTCCTTCCAAATGAGAAGTTTGAGCTAAAATTCTTCCTTTACAAATTTTAAGAGAATCTTGAGCGAGAGTAATCGTTGAAACAGATAGAAATAGAAAAAGAAATGAATACTTCATCATCAATAAATTTAAGTAAAAGTATTACAATAGCTTGCTAAGAATTTCCCAATAAGCTTGTAATTTTTTGTTAATCTGATAAAAATAAAATCATTCTGTTGTGTACTTTTGTAAAAACAGAAATCATGAAAAATCTACTTATTGCAAGTACTTCAACACTTCACGACGGTAATTATCTGGAGTATTTACTTACAGAAATACAACTCCATTTTGCCGGATGCAAAACCATTTTGTTTGTGCCTTATGCCAGACCGGGTGGAATTTCCCATGAAGAATACACGCAAAAAGTAAAATCTTTTTTTTCTAAATTACATATTGAAGTAAAAGGTTTACATGAATTTTCAAACCCAATTGAAGGCATTGAAAAAGCAGAAGGCATTTTTACCGGTGGTGGAAATACGTTTTTACTCGTTACGCAATTGCATCAACAAAACTTGATCCTCCCTTTGAAAAAAGCAATCGAAAACGGCACACCCTATTTAGGAACCAGTGCCGGAAGTAACATTTGTGGACTCACCATGCAAACCACGAATGATATGCCTATAATCTATCCGCCAAGTTTTAAAACGTTGGGAGTCATTCCTTTTAATTTAAATCCGCACTATTTGGATGCTGATTTGCAATCGAAACACATGGGTGAAACCCGCGAAACCCGAATAAAAGAATTTCATCAATTCAATCCACAACCGGTGATTGGTTTGCGAGAAGGCAGTTGGCTCGATGTTAAAGGCGATTCAATTGTATTGAAAGGAAATTTATCCGCTCGATTGTTTCGACAACATCAAGAAACGATTGAGGTGAAATGTGAGAGTGAGATGATGGGTTTTAGTAATTAATTCTCTCACAGAAAGCACGGAAAGCTCAGAAAATAACATTATTCAAAACAATCGGTTTAAGATGTTTTCAAACATTTTAAAGAGTATCGCTTTTTAATAATTTCTCTTTTAATCAGAAATAAAATTATTTCATAAAAAAACCCCAAACAATTGTTTGAGGTTATTAGTTGAGCGGAAGACGAGGCTCGAACTCGCGACAACCAGCTTGGAAGGCTGGAGCTCTACCAACTGAGCTACTTCCGCATTTGTGGGTGCAAATATAGAGAATTATTTTTCTTAGTTGCAAATTTTTTTCAAAAAAAATAACAAAAAACTACAGCTGTTTTGTAAAGAATTTATTCTTAAAAAGTTATACCTTCGTTTTTGTGTTTGATTCACTTTTATGTGGCATTACATTTGCACTAAATCGGTATATTACAGTTATATGATGAAACAATTTTATCTTTTACTTTTGGTTGTTTTTGTTCTTTCTTGTACCGAACAAAAAAAAACAGACAAATCCTTAAAACCGCTTCCGCCTATCGAAATTACCGATGAAGGTAAAGTGTTAGCGATTGATTCTACCCAAATTCTATCCATCAAAGATTCTATTGTTATTGCTTTTTAT
>JAFLBT010000078.1:0-9674 GCA_017302935.1 Flavobacteriales bacterium
ATTTCTCGCATGATGATGCTTCGTGCCAACGTGTTAATGCTTGATGAACCAACCAATCACTTGGATTTGGAATCGATTCAAGCGTTTAATAACTCATTAAAAAACTTTAAAGGTTCGGTTTTGTTCACCACGCATGACCACGAATTTGCTCAAACCGTTGCCAATCGTGTAGTTGAAATTACGCCAAATGGAGTAATCGATCGCTACATGACTTTTGATGAATATTTAGAAGATGACAAAATCAAAGAGTTAAGAAAAAAAATGTATAGCTAATTATAAATTCAATCCCGTGACGTTGTTTCGGGATTTTTTTTAAAAAAGAAGTCACAAAAAAAGTATATCTTTACACTCCAAACAACACTACCATGAGTCAAAAAGTATTGCTCACTTCCAAAGAAGTCAATATCATTCTCCATCGTTTGGCCTGTCAGCTAATTGAAAAACACCTTGATTTTTCAGACACAATCATCATTGGATTGCAACCTAGAGGTTCTTTTTTGGCTAAAAGAATAGTGCAACTTTTGCAAGAAGAATACCAAGTAAAAAATATAAAATTCGGTTTGTTAGACATCACTTTTTTTAGAGATGATTTCCGTCGGGGCGAAAAACCATTGGAAGCCAACAAAACCGAAATTGATTTTATAGTGGAAGATAAAAAAGTGATATTCATAGATGATGTTTTATATACCGGTAGAAGTATTCGTTCCGCTTTAACCGCTATTCAATCTTTCGGACGACCAAGTGAAATTGAGCTTTTGGTACTCATCGATAGACGTTTTAGTCGCCATTTGCCGATACAACCCGATTACAGAGGAAGACAAGTGGATGCCATCAACAATGAAAAAGTAAAAGTCTGCTGGACTGAGAACGAAGGCGAAGACACCGTATATTTAGTATAATAGGATTATTAGATTACCGGATTTTTAGATTGTTAGAAAGTTCGAAAAATCCAAAAATCCAACAATCTTAAAAACCAAGAATCGAAAAATCGAACAATCGAACAATCGAAAAATCTAGAATGAAAGAATTAAGCGTCAACCATTTATTAGGCATCAAATACCTTCAACCGGAAGATATTCAACTTATTTTTGAAACTGCCGATCATTTTAAAGAAGTGATTAATCGTCCGATTAAAAAAGTACCTTCTTTGCGGGATATTACCATTGCCAATATCTTCTTTGAAAACAGTACGCGGACAAAATTATCCTTCGAACTCGCTCAAAAAAGACTTTCTGCGGATGTGATTAGTTTTTCTGCTGCTCAATCCTCCGTAAAAAAAGGGGAAACATTAATTGATACGGTCAACAATATTTTGGCTATGAAAGTGGATATGGTAGTAATGCGTCATGCCAATCCCGGAGCAGCTTATTTTCTCTCAAAAAATGTAAAAGCAAGTATCATTAATGCCGGAGATGGTGCTCATGAGCATCCTACCCAAGCTTTATTAGACAGTTATTCCATCAGAGAACGATTGGGAGAAGTAGGAGGGAAGAAGGTGGTGATTGTGGGTGATATTTTGCATTCCCGAGTGGCACTTTCCAATATTTTTGCATTGCAAATGCAAGGAGCTGAGGTAAAAGTGTGTGGACCAAAAACGTTGATTCCAAAACACATCGAAAGTCTTGGAGTTTCTGTTGAACCCAATTTGAGAAAAGCATTAGAATGGTGCGATGTCGCCAATATGCTTCGTGTGCAGAACGAACGAATGGATGTGAATTATTTTCCTTCAACACGAGAATATGCTCAGCAATATGGTGTGGATAAAGCACTTTTGGATTCACTTAGCAAAGAAATCGTTATCATGCATCCAGGGCCAATCAACCGAGGTGTTGAAATCACAAGTGATGTTGCCGACTCCAAACAATCCGTCATTTTAGATCAAGTAGAAAATGGTGTTGCGATTAGAATGGCAGTTATTTATCTTTTGGCTTCAAAAATTAAATAATTTTTTGTAACTTAGAACCTCAGAACCTTAGTACCTCAGCACCTCAAAATACATGAAAGTCGATCAAAAAGGACATACTACCATTTTAAAAAACACGCAAGGCGATTGTGTAGCTTTTCTTGAAAAAGTCACCACGCAGCACAACAGTTTTAAAAATCAGAATTTGATTTTGGACATGTCGATGGATAAATCGGTTGACTTAAAACAAATTAAGCAGTTTGGCGATTTGTCAAAAACGCATAAAAAAGGAAAAAAATCATTTGTTATTGTAGCAGATGGAATTGATTTTAATGCCATTCCGACCAAATTGACCGTTGTTCCCACACTCTTAGAAGCCCACGATATCATTGAAATGGAAGAAATTGAACGCGATTTGGGGTTTTAACCGACAACTGAAAACTGACAACCGACAACTTCCCTCATGAAACTCACCATCCTCGGCTGCTACGCAGCTACACCACGCACCATTACGAATCCCACTTCACAAGTGTTAGAAATTAAAAACCGTATGTTTTTAATAGATTGTGGCGAAGGAACGCAAGTACAATTGCGGAAAAACAAAATCAAATTCTCCAAAATCAATCACATTTTTATATCGCATTTGCATGGTGATCATTTTTTTGGTTTGGTGGGATTGATTTCTACTTTTATGTTACTTAATAGGGAAAGTGATTTGCACGTGTATGGTCCAAAAAGAATTAAAGAAATTATTTTATTGCAATTGCGTGCCGGAAATTCATTTACAGGTTACAACCTTTATTTCCATGAATTAGAATCAAAAGAAAGTGAAGTCCTTTTTGAAGATGAAAAAGTGATTGTCAAAACCATTCCGCTCAAACACCGAATTTACACGAACGGATTTTTATTCCAAGAAAAAAATAAAGAACGAAAACTCAATATTGATAAAATTCAAAATCTCGGAATTGATGTCGTTTACTACCAAAAAATCAAATATGGAGGCGATATCACTTTAGATAACGGAACAATTATTCCCAATCACGAAATCACATTTGATCCCGAGCCAGAAAAAAGTTATGCGTTTTGTTCTGATACGGTGTATGATGAAGATTTGATTCATCAACTTAAAAATGTAGATGTCTTGTATCACGAAACTACCTTTTTAGAAAAAGAAACACATCTTGCCGAAAAAACAATGCACACCACAGCCAAACAAGCAGCAACTATTGCACTTCAAGCAAATGTAAAAACACTTGTGCTTGGTCATTATTCTACTCGTTACGAATCGATAGAACTTTTCAAATCGGAAGCAGAAACTATTTTTCCAAATGTGCTCTTAGCGGATGATGGAAAGGTGTTTGAGTTTTAATCGGTTGTCTGTTGTCAGTTTTCTGTTGTCTGTTGTCTGTTGTCTGTTGTCAGTTATCGGTTGTCGGCTGACTGAGACTGAAAAGTGCGACTGTTCACTGAAAACTATCCACCATTTTTTGTACCTTAGCCACTCAGTACCTCAGTGCCTCAGAACCTTAGAACCCTAGCACCTTAAAAAAAATGAAAGATCTCAGCAATTACCGAAAATCATACGAAAAAAGTGAACTTCTCGAAACCAATATTCCGGAAGATCCAATCAATTTATTTCACCGTTGGTTTTATGAAACCGAAGAACAAAGTGATATTGAAGAAGTCAATGCGATGACCGTTTCCACTATCGGTTTGGATGGATTTCCGAAAGCACGCGTTGTTTTATTGAAGAAATTCAACGAAGAAGGTTTCATTTTCTATACCAATTACGAATCTGAAAAAGGAAAAGCCATTGAAGTTAACCCACATGTTTGTCTTTCCTTTTTTTGGCATTCCATGGAAAGACAAGTCATCATTAAAGGAATTGCTGAAAAGACTTCTGCCCAACTTTCTGATAATTATTTTGATTCGCGTCCGGACGGAAGTAAATTAGGTGCAATTGTTTCCAATCAAAGTAGGGTAATTGCCTCCAGAATTGTTTTAGAAGAGAAGTTGAAAGTTTTGGAATCTACTTTTGAGGGAAAAGAAATTCCAAGACCAACTTTTTGGGGCGGATTTTTAGTGCGACCACAAGAAGTAGAATTTTGGCAAGGTCGCCCGAATCGATTACATGACCGAATTCGGTATCAATTACAAACCGATTACGCATGGAAAATTGAAAGATTAGCACCTTAATATGTAAGAAAAAAGATTAATATATAAAAAAAACACGCATTTCATCGATTTTATTTTGCACTTTAACGACATAGTAGTAATATTGACTCATCAAATCAAACGAAACGTTCTTATTAATAGCATAAAGATATTTGCCCCACATCTATTTTAACGCTTTAATTAAAAATAATTAAAACAACATAAAGGTATTTGCCCCACATCTACTTTTAAAAACTTAACCTACTACTATGAAAGCAAAAATGTTAAGAGCATTGTTGCCGTTAGCAATCGTGTTCACTTTGGTATCTTGTTCTTCTGACTCTTCTGAAGAAACTGCAGCTCCAATCGTTGAAAATTTTTCTTATTCTGACACTGAATTAGACCTTATGGGTAGAATCAATCAGCATAGAGCTAGTTTAGGTTTAAAC
Source organism: Flavobacteriales bacterium (assembly GCA_017302935.1). GTDB lineage: Bacteria > Bacteroidota > Bacteroidia > Flavobacteriales > Flavobacteriaceae > Flavobacterium. The sequence continues at coordinate 4,507 of JAFLBT010000078.1, forward strand.
GAGCTTCAACCTATCAATCACATTTCATACAAATCTTCTGAGCACAACGACTACATGATCGAAAATGATGTTGTTGGTCATCAATACTTTGAGCAAAGAGCAAGTAACATTAAGCAAGTTCTTGGTGCAAGACAAGTTAGTGAGAATGTTGCTTACAACTATCAATCTAATGGAGGAGTACTAAATGCTTGGTTAGCAAGTGATGCTCACAGAGAAAACATTGAAGGTGATTACACTCATTTCGGAATATCAATTAAAACAAATCCTATCAACGGAAAAAAATACTACACCAACATTTTTATGAAAAGGTAATTTTGCCCCGAATTTACCTTAACCTAAGAAGAACCATTCGTTATCGAGTGGTTTTTTTTATGGTTAATTTGTAAATAGCTGCTTCTAAAACATCCGTGTCATTATCTTCACAAAGTAAAAAATCAATTTCTGCTTTTGAATTTTTATACAAGGTAATTCCTTCCATTTTATGTTGTTTACTAATTTGAGCATAAAATTCCAGCTGTAAAGTATCAGCATTTAATATGCCAATCCAGCTTCCTAAAACAGTTCCATCTTCATAAGTGGAATTTGAATTTTCTGCAGTTGCCAAAAAATAAATCTTATCTTTTACTAGAATTGCATCAGTAAAAGTGGCATTCACATTGTTAAATTGTGGAAGATCAATCGGAATAAATTTGATTTTTGTTGGGTGAATAAACGTATTCTCAAATTGAATTACCCCATTTTGTGCCTCAGTACCATTTCCTCTTTGAAAGAAAAGCCACTTTTTTTTGTATTTTACTACTCCTTCTATGTTTATGTTTTTGCTGTCAATTCCGGTTGAGGTTTTTATTTGAGTAAAAAGAGGTGTTAAATCAATTGTATTGATGTTCTTGTTTTTCAAATTATATTCAACTGCTGTCATTCTTTTTTCTGTAGAACCTGAACCAAATAGAAATAGTGAGTTGTTGTGTTTTACTATCGATTCAAAGTCGAGTTTTTCGCTTTTCAAAAGGTTAGCCTGACTATTTTCAAATAGACGAATGCTTTCCAATTTTGAGGATTGAAAATGGTATTCATATAAAAAAGAACTATTGTCTGAAATCAGAAATAGTGAGTCTCCATCGATCACTAATCCGGATGTTGCCCCGAGACCAACAAGTTTAAAAAATAATTCTAATTTAATTTTGTCCATATTTTTTTGTACTTTGGTGTAAAATTAATCAATCTAAACCATTCCAAATGAAAAATATAAAACCTGAACAATTTAGAGTAGAGTCAGAAATAAGCCTGACTAATACTCCAACTTTTTTAGATATTGAAACATCTGAAAAAAAGAAAGAAAAGTTGTTGCAAAAAACTAGAGAAAAACTGAGTAAACTGCAAGATAAATTATATGCACACAATCGTTATGGAGTTTTAATTTGTTTACAAGGAATGGATACAGCCGGAAAAGACAGTTTGATTCGTGAAGTTTTTAAAGAGTTTAATGCCAGAGGAGTAGTGGTACATAGTTTTAAAACACCAAATTCAACTGAGTTGGAACATGATTATTTGTGGCGTCATTATTTGGCTTTGCCTGAAAAAGGAAAATTTGCCGTATTTAATCGAACGCATTATGAAAATGTTTTGGTAACGCGTGTTCATCCCGAATACATTCTCAACGAAAATATTCCCGGTATTGAATCTGTTGATGATATTACAACTTCTTTTTGGGAGAATCGATTTGAAAGTATAAATGCTTTTGAAAAACATATAGCATCAAACGGTATAATTATCTTAAAATTCTATTTACACTTGAGTAAAGAAGAACAGCGGCAGCGATTGTTGAGAAGATTAGAAACCGAAAAACACAACTGGAAATTTTCCCCTGGTGATTTAAAAGAGAGAGCACTTTGGGAACAGTATCAAACGTGTTATGAAGAGGCTATAAATAAAACCTCTAAACCGCATGCTCCTTGGTACATTGTACCAGCCGATAATAAAGAAACTGCTAGATATATTGTAGCAAAAACCATTTTGGAAGAGCTCCAAAAATATTCCGAAATTAAAGAACCGGAGTTAGAGGATAAAGTAAAAGAGCATATTCATATTTTTAAACAACAATTGGAAGCCGAACAATGAGATTGAAAGTATATATTTCCCTATTTTTATTTCTTTTTATAATTTCTCTAAAAGCCCAAAAAGAATATACATTTGATGTGTTTACTCACTATAATGTTAGTAATGAATATTCAAAAACAAATAGACTTTGCTATATTAATTCAGTTGATAATACTTATTATTTATCAGTATTTCTAAAAAAAGAGTTTACTTCAGCCTATTTATATGATTTAAAATTAAATACATTTCATACTTTTAAAGTTAATCAGATAGGCAATTCAGATTTTGACTTTATATATTTGGAAACAAAACCTTTAACGTCTTCTATGCGAGATGAAGTAATGATAATTGAGACCGATTTAAACGATGTTGTTGAAAATAAAAAAATGACGCTTAAAATATTTAAATCTCCTCAAAAAAAGCGTCCAACAAGTAAAGTAAGAATGATTGTAAAGCCGAATGATTTAAACCTTTTTCACGCTTTTAAATTTTCTTCTTTACATCCATATGAGTGGTGTCAAAATTACAAAATAGACCAAAATTTCTTAGTTTTAGAAGCAAAAGATGAAAGAAAATTAATTAAACTCATCGACTACAAACCCGTTTCTTTTTCTCTAAAAATTCCGAATACAAATTGATGTAAGAGCCATTAAGTTCATTATTAAAACCGTATTTTTGTGCCCAATTTGTAAAAAATGAATCTCAAAAAATATACGGCTGAGTTTGAATATAACCTTCGTCTTGCTTATCCAATTATCATTGGAATGTTGGGTCATACAGTCGTTGGTATCGTAGACAATGCAATGGTTGGTCAACTTGGTCCAAAAGAATTAGCGGCTGTATCCTTGGGGAATAGTTTTATCTTCATTGCCATGTCGTTAGGAATTGGTTTTTCTACTGCTATCACACCTATTGTTGCGGAAGCGGATGGAGCTAACTCAATTGAAAAGGGTAGAAGTGCTTTTCACAACGGATTGTTTTTGTGTACTTTGCTAGGAATCATGTTATTTCTAATGATTTTTTTCGCAAAACCCATCATCAGCTTCATGGGACAACCGGAAGAAGTGGTGAATTTAGCAAAACCGTATTTAGATATTGTGGCTTTTTCACTCATTCCGTTGATCATGTTTCAAGCCTATAAACAATTTGCCGATGGAAAAAGTGAAACCAAATATTCGATGTGGGCAACCATTATTGGAAATATTATAAATGTTATCATCAATTATTTTCTGATTTTCGGAATTTGGATTTTTCCTCAAATGGGAATCGTTGGAGCTGCAATCGGAACCATTACTTCACGTATTGTGATGCTCGCTTATATGCATTATGTCATGGTAAAAAAACCGAAATTTCATCCTTATTTTGAAAAATTCAGTTGGGAGGAAATTTCAAAATCGACGATCAAAAAAATCATCAATTTAGGAACTCCCTCTGCCATGCAAATGTTTTTTGAAGTGGCGTTGTTCACCGGAGCCATTTGGCTTTGCGGAATGATTGGAACAACTAGTCAGGCCGCTAATCAAATTGCATTAAGTTTAGCTTCGCTGACCTTTATGTTTGCCATGGGTTTAAGCGTCACAGCTATGATTCGCGTGGGAAATCAAAAAGGATTACAAGATTATAGAAAGCTGAGAGATGTAGCCATTTCTATTTTTTTATTAGCAACTATTTTAGAAATTATCTTCGCTATTCTATTTGTTGTTTTCCATACTGTTTTGCCGCTTACTTTCTTAGATATAGAACAAACAAGGTATTTAACCGATAATCTTGAAGTAGTTGAGATTGCATCACAATTGCTCTTGGTAGCCGCTTTGTTTCAAATTTCAGATGGTTTACAAGTCGTTGTTTTAGGAGCTCTACGTGGATTGCAAGACGTGAAAATTCCAATGTATATTACGTTTGTTGCATATTGGATTATTGGTTTTCCTATTTCTATTTATTTAGGTTTATATACCGATTTGAAAGCGATTGGTGTTTGGATTGGTCTTTTAGCAGGACTTACAGCTGCTGCTACTTTTTTGTTTATCCGTTTTAATAATTTGACTAAAAAATTAATCTTAACTGAAAAATAATGATAGAATTAAAACCAACATTTGGATTGAATCAATTGCTTTTCGGAATGAAAGAAAATGATGTAAAGTTACTTTATGGACAACCAAATTTAAATTTCAAGGATGATGAAGGCAATATAATCTGGGTGTATAATGAGTTGAAAATGCGTTTGACTTTTTATGAAGAAGAAGATTTACGTTTAGGATATATCATTTGTTCTCATTCAGATGCAACTTTATTTGGGTATCAAATCATCGGAAAATCTATTGAAGAAATACAACCCATACTTTCCAAAAAAGGAATTAATTCTTTTGAAAAAGAAACATTTGATATTCAAACTAATTATTTTAATGAGGATAATTGGATTATTTTTCAAATTGAATTTGGTGAAATTGTTAAAGTAGAAATGGGGGCTGTTGTGAAAAATTTAGATGAATTCGATTGGAAATTTAAAGCATAAAAAAAAGCCGAAGAAAAATCTTCGGCTTTGTTGTTTTATTTTATCTCAACTAATTCAGTATTAAAAATTAACGTTGCTTTTGCAGGAATAACAGGTGGTCTTCCGCTTTCGCCATAAGCTAACCAATACGGAATAATTAATTTTGCTTTTGCACCTTTGTTCAATAAGGCAATTCCTTCTTCCCAACCCGGAATCACCATTCGTTGACCCAATTTGAATTCAATAGGTTGGTTTCGGTCATATGAACTGTCAAACTTTTTACCATCGGCTAATTCGCCTAAGTAATGAACAGAAACAGTATTTCCTGCAACAGCTTTATTTCCAGTTCCTTCTTTTTCAAGAATATACGCTAAACCAGAAGGTAAAACAGTTGCTTTTGGATAGGTTTTCTTTACAAAATCAAAAAACTGTTGTTTTTCTTTAATTAAATCTTCCTCTTTCTTTTTCTTCATCGCTTCTTCAATGGCAGAACGACTTTTAAATACACTTGGAGCATCAAATTTTTTGGCTGCTTCTCCCACACGAATAATGGTGATTTTATCCATTAAATCATTTTGTG
>JAFLBT010000078.1:9704-13195 GCA_017302935.1 Flavobacteriales bacterium
TCCAAAAACGGTGTGTTTTCCATCTAAATGTGGAGTAGGAACGTGGGTGATGAAGAATTGAGATCCGTTTGTGGCAGGACCTGCATTTGCCATAGACAAAATACCCGGTTTATCGTGTTTTAAATCGGTAATTTCATCAAAAAATTTATAGCCGGGACCACCGGAACCATTTCCATCAGGATCGCCACCTTGAATCATAAAACTGGCAATGACTCTATGAAACTTTAATCCGTTATAATAAGGTTTTCCTTTGAATTTTTCTGCTACATCAGGATTGGTTCCTTCTGCTAAAGCAATAAAATTAGCCACTGTAATAGGCGTTTTTTCATATTCCAGTTTTAAAAGAATTTTCCCTTTAATGGTATTGATTTCGGCATAAATTCCATTTTCTTTTTGTGCTTGAGCAACAATTGAAAAGGTAAAAATTAAAACATAAATTATTTTTTTCATAAGTTTAATTATTTGGTGCGTTTTCTAATAATTCTAATTCAAAAATTAAATTGGTATTTGGGGGAATTACTCCTCCTGCTCCGGCTTCACCATATCCTAAATGCGAAGGAATAAAAATGAGTGCTTTGTCACCAATATTCATTTTTTCTAAACCTTCAATAAATCCGGGAATCAAACCTGTCTTATTACCATATTCAAATGGAAACGGTACATAAGCTTTAGCATCAGCTTTTTGTTGGTTAAATTTACCAAACTTTTTAGCAATGTCTTCATAGCTTGTATCAAAAAGTTCGCCATTTTCAAAATATCCGGCATAATGAACATAAACGGTACTGCCGGTTGAAGGTTTTTTACCCTTACCTTTTTGTACAATTGTAACTTCTAATCCGGTTGAAGATTTCTGAGCATTTTTTTTCTGCGTTTCAAAAAAAGCTACCTTTTCATCAATCACATCTTTGAATTGAGCTAAAAATGCTGCTTTTTCTTCCGCAGCTTTTTTATCTGCTATTTTTCTGTTTTCAGCTTCTACTTTTAATCGGTCATTGAATACTTTAACCGCATCAAACTTTTTGGCATTTTCACCATTACGTATAATTTTTACGGTTTCCATTTTGTCACCGGCTACAATTCCATTAACGATTTCTTGACCTTCAACTACTTTACCAAAAACAGTGTGTCTTCCATCTAAAAATTTGGTTTCTGCCAAAGTGATAAAAAATTGAGAACCGTTTGTACCAGGTCCTGCATTTGCCATTGACAGAATTCCGGGACCCTCGTGTGATAAATCCGAAATTTCATCCATAAAATTATAACCGGGACCACCACTTCCGTCACCGGCAGGATCTCCACCTTGAATCACGAAATTAGGTTCAACTCTATGAAAAGTTAATCCATCATAAAAAGGTGTCCCCTTTTTCGTTTCATTCGTTACATGAGTGTTTGTTCCTTCTGCTAAGGAAATAAAATTTGCAACTGTAATTGGAGCTTTTTCATAGGCTAATTGCGTCACAATTTCTCCTTTTGAAGTAGTGATAACAGCAAAAATTCCATCACCTAAATGGCCGTAATCTTTTCCGCAACCAGTTAAAAATAAAGCAAAAAGACTGAATAAATAAATTTTTAAAATTCTCATATTTACATTAGTTAGTTTTGTTGATAATATCTTTTTCGTGAATAATTTCATTAACAGTAACAATACATTTTATAGGCACGTTTGGTCCAATTCTGTTTTTATCGCCAATGTAGCCAAAGGCCAAATGAGAAGGAAATAAAAACATTATTTTTTCATTTTTATGCATTAGTTTGATTGCGTCTCTCAATCCAATTATGATTTCTTGTTTGTCAACATAATACTTTTGAGGTCTCAATTCTAAAGCGGTATAAATTATATTACCATTTAAATCATATATCTCATAATCAAACTTTACAATGTCACCAAATTTAGGGGTGAGTGTATCAGTTTCATTTTTAATTTCATAACTGTACCAATACCCTTTTTTAGAAGCCAAAAATTCTTTGTCAGGATTTTTCTTTATGATAGAATCTATTTTCTTTTCTTCCAAAGCAATCAATTTTTTGTTACGTTGAATAGATTCTTTGATAAAACTTCCCGTTGATTTTTTTATCGGCCTTCTAGCTTCTTGTTCTTGACAGCCAATGACAAAAAGTAAGCCAAAAAGAAATCCGTAAAATAATATACTCTTTTTCATTAGTTTAAATTAGGATGATTACGCACAATTTCTTCAAAACGCAAAATAGTTTCTTTCATAGAATCAAAAGATTTTCCTCCTGCCGCATTAATGTGACCACCTCCATTAAAATGTAATCTTGCTAATTCATTTACATCAAAATCTCCCGTTGAACGTAATGAAATTTTGATAATACCTTCTTCTTTGTTTTCAATAAAAATAGCCGTTAAGATCACATTTTTTATAGAAAGTCCGTAGTTTACAATACCTTCCGTATCTCCTTTTTTGAAGTGAAATTGATCTAATTCCTCTTGGGTTAACGTAATATATGAAGTTTTATGCGACTTAAGTACTTTCATATTTTGCAATGCTTTTCCGAGTAATTGAAGACTTTCATACGAATTATTATTAAACAATAAGTGATGAATTTCTGAATTATTAATACCTGTATCAATTAATTCCGCAACAACTCGATGTGTTTTTGCGGTTGTTTTAGGAAATTTAAATGAGCCAGAATCAGTTACAATTCCTGTATAAATGCAAGTAGCAATTGTTGTATCAATTTGATTTTTTTGATTCAAAACAGAAATGAAATCAAAAACCATTTCGCAAGTTGAACCATAATTAGTATCAGAAAACGTTACTAAAGCATAATCATCAGGAGCTTGATGATGGTCAATCATTACAAATGGATCTTTCAATTCAGACAATACATTTTGCATTTCTCCAGTGCGATGCAAGGCGTTAAAATCTAATGTAAAAATGAGCTCAGCAGATTTTAGTACTTCTGTCGTGTAATCTTTATCTTTTTCAAAAATTAATACCTTTTCTGAACTCGGTAACCATGCCAAAAAATCAGGAAATTCATTTGGTGAAATTACAGTTGGCTGATGGTTTAATTTTAATAAAAAATGGTATAGTGCCAAAGTAGAACCCATAGCGTCCCCATCAGGATTACGATGAGGGATAATGGCAATCTTTTTTGGACTGGCTAATAATGAAAGTAGTGTTGAAATCTGATTTTCTGTCATAGTTTGCGAAGTTACATTTTTTTACCAATTGGAAATTATTTTGCCAAAAAAAGTCCTGCCCATACTGCAATTAAACCTAAAAAAACACTTAACAGAATATACGTTAATGCAAGAGCTGTTTGTTGGTTTTGAATTAAAGAAATGCTTTCCATACTAAAAGCTGAAAATGTTGTAAAACCACCGCAAAAACCTGTAATAAATAAAAATTTTAAATTCGGACTTTCATTCATTTTTTCAAAAATTCCAATGGCTATTCCAATTAAAAAACACCCAATTAGATTTACAAATAGAGTAGAAATAGGAAATGAACCATTGTAGTACT
>JAFLBT010000079.1 GCA_017302935.1 Flavobacteriales bacterium
AAAACAAAAACTTATTTAAGACTTTAGTAGTATTTAGTTTACTGCTGATATTCTCGACAATGAATGCAAAAGTTTGGCGGGTGAATAATAATGCTACTTACAATCAATGGACAGGCGAACAGGTTTTTTCAAATTTGCAGACTGCTATAAGCAGTAATCTAGTTTTAGATGGTGATATACTATATTTAGAAGCATCGGGAATAAGTTATGGAACGGCAACTATTACGAACAAAGCGTTGACTATAATTGGCACTGGATATTTTTTAGATGATAACCCGCAGCTTCAAAACAACCACACAACAGCTAAAATTAACCAGTTAACATTTGGAGCAGGTTCGAGCGGTTCTTCGATTTACGGGATAGAATTTGTTAATGCAGATAGAGATATATTCTTTTCAGTCAATACCTTATCCAATATTACCATAAGCCGATGTAAATTTCATAATGGCATTGATATAGATGGAGGAAGTAATTATAGTAATATATTAATTTCTAAAAACTATTTTGGCTCTAATTTTACTGTAGATACAACTTCAGGAGGAACAACTTCTAATCTGACTATTACCAATAATTATTTTGGAGGTAATATTACATTAAGAAGTACCACAGTCGCTACGATTTCTCATAATGTCATTCGTGGTATAGTAAGTATTTATGGTAATCCTTTCTACAATAATATTTTGTTGATGACTTCAGCATCTATAACACAAAACAATAATTCTTCTGACAATGTTTATAACAATATTTTCAGAATTACGCAACCTGCTTGGCTCAACAATGCAGGAAATAACACTTTTGGCGTAACCGAAGCGTATCTTTTTAACAACGTTAACGATACTGATGAAAAAAAATATATTTTAAAAGCACAAGGACTTTGCCCTGAATGTTATCAGGGGTATCCGTCAAATGTACAAATAGGCATGTATGGCGGAAACGACACATATATATTGAGCGGTATTCCTGCAATACCTGCCATATACACCTTGAACGCTTCTGCAAATGCACCGCAAAACGGTACATTAAACGTTACGATTAGCTCTAGAAGTAATAATTAAAAAATAAAAAACATGAAAAAATTATATACTTTTTTACTGTTTTGTCTAGCATTTACTTCTTTCTCACAAAATATCACTCAAATGGAATATTTTTTTGATAATGATCCGGGGTTTGGAAATGCAACATCAATTTTAGGTTTTAACAATCAATCAGATGTTATTAACTTCAGTTTTACGATTCCAAATACATTTACAAATGGAATTCATACTGTTGGTTACCGAACCAAAGATGCTTTAAACAGATGGAGTCATACCAATTTTAGCACATTTTATGTACTTGAAAATAATGTTTTATATGATATTGTTGAATTAGAGTATTTTTGGGACGAAGATGCTGGCTTTGGTAATAATACAGTAGTGGCTGTTTCTAATTCAGCGAATAATCTATTTAACTATCCGTTTGATGTAAACGTGCCTGCAAACCTATCAATTGGAGATCATAAACTTTTCATTCGTTCAAAAGATAGTAATGGAACCTTTAGTCACACAAACTATGTTAATGTTGTAGTTGAACCAACTGTAGGTTTATCAGAAATTGAAAAATTAGGAATACAACTTTATCCAAACCCTGTAAACGATTTTCTTACTATAAAATTAATGGATAATGAACCTTTTCGTTTACTAATCTATGACTTAAATGGTAAATTAATCACCGATAAAGTTATTAATTCCACAACTCAAATAAATTTAAGTTTTTTAAATGCAGGAATTTATAACGCTCTCATTTGGAAGGAAGTAAATAAAATACAAAATTTTAAAATAGTAAAACAATAGTAACCTATTAAATACAAAAAAAACATCCCGACGTTAATCGGGATGTTCCTTTTAATTAGCGATGGTCTCAAAACTCATGTTTCCTACCTTCATCATGCTTAAAGCCTTGGAGTAACTGAGCAAAAACTGAATGGTTTCTTTTTTAGGTAACATTTTTGGAGCCGCTAATTTTTTACTAGTGTAAAGTTTTGCCATAGAAATATGTGTTTGTTTATATCTATAACGAAACTTTTACGCTAATAGTATTAACTACTCAAAATAATTTGATTTTTTTCAATTACTTTTCTAAGATTTAATATTGCATAACGCATTCTTCCTAATGCTGTATTGATACTTACTCCTGTTAAATCGGCTATTTCTTTGAAGCTCAAATCTTGATACATACGCATCACCAGTACTTCTTTTTGATCTGCCGGTAGTTCATCCAAAATACGTAACAAATCTGCCTCTACTTGTTCAGTGATAATTCTACCTTCGATATTCATAGAAGTATCTGACATATACGAAAAAACGGAATACTCTTCTGTTTCTCTTTGCATTGGCATTTTTTTGTTTTTTCTGAAATGATCTACAATTAAATTGTGTGCAATTCGCATTACCCATGGCAAAAACTTACCTTCTTCATTGTATGAATTGGATTTTAAGGTTTTAATAACCTTGATGAATGTGTCTTGAAATACATCGTCGGTTATGTCTCTATCCTGGACCTTAGAATAGATAAAACCATAAATTTTAGATTGATGTCTTTCAATAAGAATAGCCAAAGCCTGCTCATCACCAGCAATGTAATTCTTAACCAATAAAGCGTCGGGAAGTTGATTAACAGTAGCCATAGTTATACCTTTTTAATTCGTGTTTTGAACGGTTAATTTTAAAAAAGTATTGTTTTGTCGATAGGCTAAATGTTAATTAAAAATTAAATATGAATCAAATGTAACACAATTTTAAACTAATAAGCAAATATTAATTGAAATTTTAACATCTTAAATACAATAAATGTGGAAAACCTCATTAAAATACATCTTTTTTTTATCAAATCAGCCCTCTGTTTAAATAAAATATTGGTATTAAAATATTTTCAAAAATCTTAACGTATGTTCATGAAAAATTGAAATTACCTGACTTTTAATTCAACCATCAAATCACTATCTTTGCAGTTCTTTCAATTTTGTTATGACTCCAGAAGAATTTTCGCAACTTGAACCTAAACATAACATCCTTATCAAAGGTGCTCAATTACACAATCTTAAAAACATTGATGTAGCCATTCCCAGAAATAAACTGGTAGTTATAACCGGTCTTTCCGGTTCCGGAAAATCGAGTTTAGCATTTGATACTTTATATGCAGAAGGACAAAGACGTTATGTAGAAAGTTTATCTTCATATGCTCGTCAATTCTTAGGTCGTTTAGACAAACCAAAAGTAGAATACATCAAAGGGATTGCTCCTGCTGTGGCTATTGAACAAAAAGTAAATACCACAAATGCTCGTTCAACTGTTGGTACATCTACTGAGATATATGATTACCTCAAATTATTATACGCACGTATTGGAAAAACATTTTCACCTGTTTCCGGTATTGAAGTAAAAAAGCATACTGTTTCCGATGTGGTGAACACGGTACTTTCTTTTATACCAGAAAGTAAGTGGATGCTCTTATCTCCTATTCATTTGGAAGAAGGGAGAGCATTGGAGGATAAATTAAAAGTCTTGTTACAACAAGGTTTTATCCGCATCTTGGTAAACAATGAAGTTGTCCGTTTAGATGAAATTGAACAACACGCATTAGACGATCAAAACATTATGCTGATTATAGACCGAATTGTAGTAAAAACGGATGAAGAATTTCAAAACCGTTTAGCCGATGCGGTGCAAACAGCCTTTTATGAAGGTAAAGGTACCTGTTTTTTACAAGAAGTGGGAACAGCCAATCGACTGACCTTTAGTAACAATTTTGAATTGGACGGAATACAGTTCTTAGAACCCAATATTCACTTGTTCAGTTTTAACAATCCTTATGGTGCATGCCCTACTTGCGAAGGATATGGCAACGTAATTGGTATTGATGAAGATTTGGTTATTCCTAATACTGCTATATCCATTTATGAAAATGCAATTTATCCGTGGAGAGGAGATAACATGAGTTGGTACCGTGACCAATTGGTCAACCATGCCTACAAATTTGACTTTCCAATTCACAAACCTTACTTTGAATTGAGTGAAGATCAAAAACAATTAGTGTGGGACGGAAACAAATACTTCACCGGTTTACATGCTTTTTTTCAAGAATTGGAAGAAAAAAATTATAAAATTCAAAATCGTGTGATGCTTTCGCGTTACCGTGGGAAAACAAAATGCCAAACTTGTAAAGGAAAACGACTTCGTCCAGAAACGAATTATATTACTGTTGGTGGCAAAACCATATCAGAATTAGTTGATATACCGGTGAAGCATTTGATTACTTTTTTTGCTAGTTTATCCCTTTCAGAATATGACCAAAAGGTAGCCAAACGTTTACTGATAGAAATTAATAATCGTCTTCGGTTTCTGGATGAAGTAGGATTAAGTTATTTAACTTTAAACCGAAATTCGGCAACGCTTTCGGGTGGTGAATCACAACGGATAAACTTAGCAACTTCTCTAGGAAGTAGTTTGGTAGGTTCCATGTATATTTTAGACGAACCTAGTATCGGATTGCATCCTAAAGATACAGAACGTTTAATTGGAGTACTCAAAAACTTACGTGATTTGGGCAATACCGTTATTGTGGTGGAACATGACGAAGATATTATGAAAGCGGCCAACCGTATCATCGATATTGGTCCGGAAGCCGGAACTAATGGCGGTAAATTAGTAGCCGAGGGAGACTTTTCTACCCTATTAAAATCGGATTCCCTTACCGCAAAATATTTGAATGGCGAATTAGAAATTTCTGTACCTAAGCAAAGGCGTAAATTCAAAAACCACATCGAAATTAATGGAGCACGTGAAAATAATCTCAAAAACATTGATGTTTTTTTTCCATTAGATTGTTTAACTGTAGTTACGGGTGTTTCAGGTAGTGGAAAAAGTACATTGGTTAAAAAAATACTTTATCCAGCACTTCAAAAAAAATTAGAAGGTGTCAGCGATAAAGCCGGACAGTTTTCTGAGCTGAAAGGAAATTTTTCTCACATCAAAAACATTGAATATATAGACCAAAATCCAATTGGTAGAAGTTCGCGTTCCAATCCTGTTACGTATATTAAAGCCTATGATGATATTCGTGATTTATTTACCAAACAAAAAGTATCAAAAATCAGAGGGTATCTTCCAAAACATTTTTCTTTTAATGTAGAAGGCGGAAGATGTGAAACCTGCAAAGGTGATGGTGAAGTGACAATTGAAATGCAATTCATGGCCGATGTTCATTTAGAATGTGAAACCTGTAACGGCAAACGCTTTAAAAAGGAAATTTTAGAAGTGTATTTTGAAGGCAAAAACGTGGATGATGTATTAAAAATGACCATTGATGATGCAATTGCTTTTTTTGAACTACACCAACAAACTAAAATCATTCAAAAATTAAAACCTTTAAAAGAAGTAGGTTTAGGCTATGTACAATTAGGACAGTCGTCTTCTACCCTCTCCGGAGGAGAAGCTCAACGCATTAAATTGGCTTCCTTTTTGGTAAAAGGAACAACAAAAGACAAAGTCTTATTCATTTTTGACGAACCAACAACCGGACTTCATTTTCATGACATCAAAAAACTGTTGACCTCTTTTGAAGCCTTAATTGAAAAAGGGCATTCCATTGTGGTTATTGAGCACAACCTCGACCTAATTAAATGTGCTGATTACATTATCGATATCGGTCCTGAAGGCGGTGAAAACGGTGGACAACTTTTAGCATTTGGTACTCCGGAAGAAGTGGCAAAACATCCAAAATCCATCACAGGAAAATATTTGAAGGAAAAGTTGAAGTAGTATTCTGTTGACGGTTGTCGGTTATTGGTTGTCTGTTATTGGTTGTCTGTTATTGGTTGACGGTTAACGGTTGACGATTTTAAGTTTATGTTTTTTACATTGTATTTCTTCAACTGTAATTCGTTATTCGTTAATACATCAATTAATGATTTATCATTTAATATTTCTTACTGAATTTTAATATAAAATTCCGATTAATTATCTTTTTTTTTCGGACTTAACCTTCTACTCCCTACTCCTATCCCCTTCTAAATTTTTAAACTCTTAAACTCTTAAACCTTTAAACTACTAAAAAACAATACGTTAAAAATCATTAACAACTCATTCACAACATTATTTTCTGTTTTGGCACGGCAATTGGAATATGCTAATCAACTACCGAAACGAGTTCGGGGATAACAATTAAAATGAATGTATCATGAAAACAATTACCTATCTAGTAGCCTTTACTTTCACAGTAGGAAGTTTAGGAATGACGGCTCAAAACCGAGTGATGGAAACAGAACGAGGCATAACAGTAAATCATACGATACAAGCAGAGCCAATCGTATTTATGGAACGAGGAATTGAATTTTTCGTGTTCTTAAATGGAGACTTTGATTTTAATACCCGTCCAAACGATAGTCATGGTGGCATCTTCTACCGCAGAGGAGGTTCAAGAGGTACCAAAGCAGTAGCAGTAAACTACGGCGTTCGAATCGAACATGATAGTTTTGGTAGAGTTAGACGTGTGGGGAACACCTTTATCAACTATGATTCTAGAAACCGTGTGAGTAGAATTGGTAGCATCTTTATGAACTACAATCGTTTTGGTCTTAGTCGTATTGGAGGGATGGAAATAGTTTATAACCGTAGAGGGATGATTATAGATACTATTGGTCATGTAAATAGTTGGAGAGGAAATCATGGTTATGCACATACCACTTATTATGGTAGCTCTAACTACTATTATGGTAACGATTATAACGACGGTTATGCTTACAATGAAAACGATTATTACTACTATAAAGCCGATGGCACAAAAGCATTAATTGAAGATAAAAAAGAAAAATAAATTTGAGTTAAGTTAGAAAGTTTGGTTAAGTTTGGTTGATGAAAGTCCTGTGAAATAAGTAGCAGGGCTTTTTTTATATAGCAATTAAACAAGGTTGGCAATTAGTCAATTAACCTTTTTCAAAATATTTTTTAAAACAGCATTAATATCTTCAGAAATAGCCAAACGATAATTCAAAAACCAATACCAAATAGAAAGCAGTATAGATTTCAAAAGGATATTCATAATTGGATGATAGGGAAAATTCCAAAAATAAAATACAACAAATGTTAGTGCAATAAGCAGTAATGAAATTATTGTTTTTCGGGTAAAAGGAAACAACTTCATTTTAAAAACAACAAACATTAATTTAGCTATACTATACAATCCTATTGACATGAGTGTAGCAATTGCAGCACCTTCAATACCAAAAGAAGGGATAAAAACCATGTTTAAACCTACGGTCACAATCACCAAGCATAAACCAAGTAAAAGTACGGTTCGATAGTATTTGGAATTGAAAATTATAGAATTGTTGTTTCCCAACATCAAATCAAAAAACTTAGAAAAAGAAATTAAAAAAACCACTGAAATTCCACCACTATATTTTTCAGGTAATAAAGCATAGACTTGATGAATATTGGTAAGAATACCTAGCATAATAAAACCACCAACCACTTGTAATGTTATAGCTGTTTTTTTATATAATTGATTTAACTCTTCGTGTTTTTTCCGAGCCATAAAATCAGTTGTGATGGGATGTGTAATTTGGTGCATCGCCCGCATGGGAACAGAAATGGTCAAGGCAATAAATATAGCTACCGAATAATAAGCCGCTTCTTTGATTGGAATATATTGACCAATCATGAATTTATCAATATCCAGTAAAAGAACTGCAATTCCGGATGAAAAAATAATGAAGGCGGAATACACCAAAACTTCCTTCTTATCTTTTGGAAATAGTAAATGAAATTCCGGTTTCCGAACTTTGAAAGCAACGAAAGCCATCACAACCATCATCAAAAAATAAATGAATACCAAACTATATACAAATTGTATTGTGGTTATCCAATTCAGATGAACTGCCAATAAAAAAACGGTGATAAAAATTCGCAAAAGTACTTCTTTTACAAAATTGCCAAAAACCGATTTCAAATGCACTTTTACCCAAGCATAAAAAATCTCGAAGTAACCCATGAATAAACCAATAACCGGAATCATCCATACATAATCAAAAATAATTGGATTTTCTTGCGATAAAAGTTCAGCAGTCTCGTTGTAAAACAAAGCTAAACCAATAAAAATTGGAACTACTAAAAGTAGTGGTAAAACCAACATCAAGTTTAAAAACCTCGATTTTTCAACTTCTGTGTCGTGTTCAGCATAAAATCTAACCAATGTATTTTGAATGCCAAAAGCCATCAACGGCATCATGATGTTGGCAGAAGAAAGTAAAAATGCTGTTAACCCATAATAGTCCTCTCCCAGAAAATGGGTGTACATAAATAACGTATTTATCGCACCAATAGCAAACCCCACAAATGTGATGAGGGTGTTTTTGATGGATTGATTTACGACGATGCCCATTGGATAGTAGGATTTTTAGATATTATTCAACACAAAAGTCATTATAATAATTGACAATTTCATCAATTTGATTTTTCCGTAATTTACCTACTTTAATTTTCTCAACCAAAACTTCACAATCGCTAAAATAATCCATTGCCTGTTTCTTAAAATTATAATTCAAATCCACCGGAAATTCTTCAAAATCACGTTTTAAATAAATATCCGGCATATCCACATTTGGATCAAAAAAAGTAAATGTACGCATTGGCGAACGCGAATTATCCTGTAAATTATTCCAACCATTTTTATTTCGTGTAAAATCAGAATATAAAGTTACATTTCCTTCGGTTACCACTTCAAATAGTCTAGGTTTAGAATGGTTATTTATTTGTAGATAAGCATAAATAAAAACGGTATTGTATCCATAAAAAATAATTCTTTTTACCATGTTCTCATCCCATTCATCAGCAATGTCATTTAAAGATAATCGAAATAGAATTTTATTATTCTTAATTGTAGCAAAACCATCTAATTCAGTATTATCAATAAAAATTAGTTTAGCTTGATCGGTTTGACTGAAACAATTTTGAAAAAAAAATATAACCAATAAAACAAATGTAAAACGCATACTTAATCTCATTTATTTTCTAAAAACTTGACCAATTGTTTCGTCAAACTTTTTCTACTGTATTGCTGTAAACCTACCGGATGAACTTTTAATTCATTTTGTTTGAACGACTGATAGTGAGTAAAAATTATTTCTTTTAATCCTACTTTATCCTCATAGGTAAAAAATGAACCGGTATTGGTTTCTTTGATTATGTTTTCAAAATCGGAACCCTTTGGACCAATTGCAATTATTGGTCGATCGGAAACCATGTATTCAAATAATTTTCCGGGTATGATGCACCGCGTAGTATTATCATCAATTTCTATTAAGAGTAATACTTGTGAGGCTCGTTGGTGTTGAATGGCCTCTTTATGTGATAAATAACCTAAATTGAGTACGTAATTCGATAATGTAAACTCTTGAATGGTATCTACAATTTCCTGACTTACTTTTCCAATCAATTTAAGTTGAAAATCATTTGCAAAATCTGGATTTTCTTTAATTAATTCTTTTAAAGCTTTCCATAAGATTCTTGGATTTCTGTCGGAAAGAAATGAGCCAATGTGTGATAAAGTAAACTTGGCATCCAAAGGTGTTTTTTCAACATTTTCAACATCATAACCGTTGGTAATCACCTCAATTGGTTTGGAGGTTAGAGCTGCAAACTCCGTTTTAGTTGTTGGACTGGTAACAATGATTTTATCGGCAGTTTGCAATACATTCTTTTCTAACGCTTTGTGCTTTCGTTCCGCTTTTTCTGAAAGCATTAGTTCTTTATGATAACCGATAGTAGTCCAAGGATCTCTAAAATCAGCTATCCAATTGATGCTTAATTCCTTTTTCAATTGCAGACCGATAAGGTGTAAACTATGTGGTGGTCCGGTTGTAATGATTGTGTCAATTTGATGTTTTTGCAGATATTCTTTCAAAAAAGAGACGGAAGGTTTTACCCATAAAACTCTTGCATCAGGAATAAATAAATTCCCTCTAATCCAAAGCAACAGTTTGGCCACTAAGGATTGTTTTCTCTTACTTGGAATAATTCCGGAGCTAATTTTTTTGGTGGTGGTGTTGGATAAAAAAGCCGCCCAACGATAAGGTTCCTTTATTTTTTGTTTGATGATGATAGCTTTTTCCGAAACTTCCTTTGTTAATTTTTCATCTACAATTGGATAGGTAGGATTTTCAGGAATGTAAACGTGTGGCTCATATCCAAAATCAGGTAAGTATTTGACGAATTTTAACCAACGCTGCACGCCCGGTCCGCCAGCCGGTGGCCAGTAATATGAAACTATAAGGACTTTTTTAGTTTTGGAATGCAAAATGAAAAGTTTTCTTTTTAATGAAATTAAATTTATTCTTCATTTAACTTATTTAGCTCTTCAATATCTAGCTGGTCTTTTGGACGGTTGGAAGCCTTTTTTGCTATAATTAAACTATCGTAATCTATGAATCTAACTTCTACTCCACCCAAAAGAACTATTGTTGCTTCATCAAACAATTCATGAAAAGATTTATCTTCTAATCCTTTTACAGTAGTCATAATATCCAAACGTAAACCAAAGTTTAAAGAAAAATCAGTCCAACCCGGAATAAAATCCATTGTTTCTATGGTTTCAAAATCTCCTATTCCAATATCTCTAAATGCTTTTCTAAGATTTCTTCTATTATCTAGTGTATCGTCTATTAGAATGTCTAAATCTCCGGTATTTCTACTGTAACCATAAATATTAACAGCAAATCCACCAATTGTAATATACCGAACGTTATGTTCTTTAAAATATTTCCATATCACAAAAATCTGTTCTATCATTTTTTAGGATATATTTTAGGTGCATTTTTCAAAGTATATGAAAGCTCAATAATGGCAAAAAGTCGCTCCAATCGCTCAACATAAGTTAACGACTTTATTTCAGCAATTCGTTTTGCTTCTTTTTCGTTAGGATGGCCGTGATGTAAAATTTCTTTTTTCATTTCACAAATTTTCAATCAAATATAAATTAAAAAACCTGCATAACTATTGATCGTTCCTATTCTTTCTTTCAAAATATATTCCACCTAACAAAAATAACAACATTCCGATTGAACTAAACATAGCAATTGTACTTCCGGTTTTTACCACTTCCGGTTCAAATTTAAATTCAATTGTGTGCTTTCCTGCCGGAATTACTAACGCTCTCAACACATAATTTACTCGAATCATTTCGGCTTCTTTTCCGTCAATCGTTACTTTCCAACCTTTAGGATAGTAGATTTCTGAAAAAACTGCTAAGCCTTTATTTGTATTTTGAGTAGTGTATTTTAAATAATTTGGATTGTATTCATCTAATTTAATAGTCCCCAAACTGTCTTTTACATAACTGGATTGAATAGCACCTTTGAACATAGTAGGTTTTACCCAAACCGCTTCCTCTTTTGAGTTCAAACTGTCTAAAGCTTTCATTTCTTCATCCGCATTTTGAACTATTTTAAGTTTACTCACAAACCAAGCATTTCCATTAGCTTCAGGGTTTTGTAAAGGAATGGGTTGACCTTCTTCTGTGGTTTGAATAACATATTTCACATTCAACATGTTCAATACCTGAATGTTATTATTGGCAATTTGATAATCATACAGTTGTTGCATCCGTTGTGGTTTAACGGCACTATAGCCACCTATTGCTTTGTGAAAGTAAGAAGTACGAGCTCCTGCCATTCCTTGTGAAGGTTCAAAAACCCTGAAATGAATGTCTTTATCTTCTTTAATTCGCTGGTCGGCTGAACTGGCTTGAAAAGGTTCCATCACTTCACGTGCATTCACAAAATCATCAGCATTTACATAACTTTTATCAATGAAAAACAAATCAAAGACCATTACTAATCCCACTAAAAGAACTGTATTGGTTTGTACTATTTTTTCTTTCAAACTCAACCATAACAATCCAAAAACAAGAGCAATGAATCCGATTGAACGAAGCAAATCAGCAGTAAACATTGCTTTTCGGTCTTCTATCAATGCTTCCACAAATGGTTGACCAATTTCACCATATGCCTGACGATAATAATCATCATTACCACCGGCAAAATTGAACATCCCTTGTCCGATGAATAATAACGCTAGAACTCCAATTGCAATTGCAGCAGCTTTCCATAAAGCTTTCCATTGTTCCTCTTTTTCCGTTTTAAAAAAGGAATATAATCCCATGATGGCTAGTGTCGGAATACACAATTCCAAAATCACTTGAATAGAAGAAACCGCTCTAAATTTGTTGTACAACGGCACATAGTCAATAAAAAAGTCTGTCAATAGAGGGAAATTTTTTCCCCAAGACAACAATAGCGAAACAATTGCTCCGGTTAAAAGAGCGTATTTAAGTCTTCGCTTTTCGGTAAACATTCCAAGTACAAACAAAAAGAAAACAACAGCACCAATATAAGCCGGTGCTGCCACTATAGGCTGATCGCCCCAATAAGTTGGAGCATTATTGGCATACTCTATTGCATCCGCTTCAGGAGCACCTAATTGAACAAAAAGTTCATACATTGCACTGTCTTTTCCTAGTTTTTCAGCATTACCACCACCAAAAATTCTAGGTGCTATGAGGTTGAAACTTTCCGCAATTCCATAACTATATTCTGTAATATATTCATAAGACATACCGGATTTGCTCTCTACTTTTTCGCCATTTGGTGCAAAAGTTAATTCATTTGCACCTCTTGTACTAAACTCGGTATATTCGGCAGTTGCTAATAAATTTGTAGCATTTGAACCCAAGGCCAATAATCCAGCCACTACAAAAACACCAATCGACTTACCAATAGCAGAGAAGTCTTTTTCTTTAATAAATAAATAAAAATAATAGGCAGAAATAATCAATAACAGCAACAACAAATAATAGGTCATTTGAAAGTGATTGGCTTGAATTTCAAGAGCTGCGGCAACCATTGTAAGCAATCCACCAACAACATATCGTTTTTGAAAAACTAATAAAACGCCTGCAACGACCATCGGCATATAAGCAATGGCATGGGCTTTTGCATTGTGTCCGACCCCAAGAATAATGATAAGGTAGGTTGAAAAACCAAATGCCAAAAAAAAGAGAAAGAAAGAAAGAAAAGAAATAAAGAAAAGACAGAAAGAAAACAGAGAGAAAAGAGAGAGAAAAGAGAGAGAAAAGAGAGAGAAAAGAGAGAGAAAA